>CAJGDJ010000043.1 GCA_904502025.1 uncultured Muribaculaceae bacterium | reverse complement strand
TCCGATAAAATGTGTACTTTTACCCATGGTTAAACTTGTTTGTGGTAAAACAAAAGTAACCAAAAAGGACTGATTCATGCAAATGGAACCAGTCCTAATTTTTTATTCACTCAAAAAAAGTTTTATCGGACAGCAATAATTGAATTTACCGAACTTAATCGCATAGCGTCCATATAATCAGTCTTGTCAATTTTGCTCCAATCCACGCATTTCTTTAGTGAGCGTTTAAGGATTAAATCCAACCAAATTCTCGTGCTTCTGCCGTTACCCTCCATAAATGGGTGAGCAATGTTCATTTCAACATATTTATCCACAATTTCCTCTATGGTGGATTCCGGCATTTTCTCTATTTGAGTGAGAGTCTGTCCAAGAAATTGAGATACTGCAAACTGAAACCCTCCTTTTGAAATATTCTTTTGGCGAATTTGTCCTGCAAAATCATAAAGACCTCCAAATAGATAAGCATGAATTTGTTGCAATCCACGAGCAGTACCGACCTCAATAGTTTTCATTAAAGAACTATCCCAAAGTTTGTATGCTTTATCTCGGCTCTTGGAGTCTATTTGGTCTTCACTAGTAATAAGCCATTTTGCAAAAGCAATCGCATGCTGGCTTGGCACAGCTTCCACAAGGGAGATCATCTCATTTTGCGGCAAACAATCGGTTAAATATCGTTTGCCGTCAGACGCAACAAGTTTCAGTTGGTTACAGCGTGTAACCAACTCATTACCATTTTTCGCCATGCGATGTTTCATCACTTTCCAATAGTTGCGTGGATTTTTACTATCAGTAAGTACAGCAATAACATCGACTACAGAGAACAGCCAACGTTTATTCTCATCGTCCCACGCAGCCCTGACTTCTTTGTCATTAAAGAAGCGAATTGATATTTTTTGTTGATTGCTCTCTTTCATAAATTGAGAATTTTGCAATTTACTTCGTTAATTTTAATCTCCCAAAAACCGTTTCTTTTGCTGTTTTTGCGTTCGATGATACCTTTTTCGGTCAAATTTACGGTAATAGTCTTACTGTTCTCTCTGATTTACCTATATGCACACCGATTTCTTTTTGCGTAGCTTTAAGCTATTCTCGCAAGAAGTTCAGCACGGCAATTTCCTCTAAATTGCAATTCAAAGTACAAATTTTGCACTTTGAAGATGTTTCTTTTGTATTCTTCCTTAAATGACAAAGTTACTAAAAAATGCTAATAAAACCAACCAACACATAGATAAATATCAGGTGGGATCGCCTGGGGCTTGAACCCACGACCCACGGGGTTAGTTTTGTTTACATCAGCAATGAGGCGTCGCCGTAGCTGAGGAAGCGGAAGTCGTTGGCGAGGGCGAAGTCATACATTGCTCGCCAGTCGCCACCAACAAAGGCCGACACGAGTAGCAAAAGTGTCGATTGTGGTTGGTGGAAGTTGGTAATAATACCTTTCACTATTTCATACTTATATCCCGGAGCAATAATTACCCGAGTTGAAGCAATAAGTGTCTCGCTTCCCGATATGTTGAGATATTCTACGATAGCATTTAGCGAATCGGCTACCGACAAGTGTGGATGATTGTCGCTATATGGATACCATTGAGGCAGTTCTCCAGTCCACTTATTCTGCACAATGAGACAACCAATATGATAAAGGCTCTCAAGGGTACGTACCGATGTTGTACCTACGGCAAACACTCGACGCTTGGTAGAGGCAATTTCTTCAATTAACGATTTAGGCACGGCGATAAATTCGCTGTGCATTTCATGTTCGCCAATGCTATCGCTTTTTACCGGTTGAAATGTGCCGGCACCAACGTGCAATGTAAGTTCGCGACGAGGTATGCCTCGACTTGATACAGCTTCAAGCACTTCGGGTGTAAAATGCAATCCTGCAGTAGGAGCAGCCACCGAGCCGTCGATATGGGAATAGACTGTTTGATAATCTTGGCTATCGCTCGCCTCGGTCGAACGATTGAGATATGGAGGAATAGGTATTTCGCCTGCTGCTGCAATAATTTGAGCAAAGGTGAAGGCTGAATTATCCCATGAGAATTGTACAACTGATGCGTTACCCTCTTTATTGATGCGTGTGGCGTGTAGTGCCACTTCTGTGCCATCAATAGTGATTATAGCAGTAAGCTCTCCATGTTTCCAACGTTTTGAATTACCAACAAAGCAAAGCCACGAGCAAGTGTCGGTCATGGCAAAATTTACAGCATAATCACTAGGAGTAACTGGTTCGAGGCAAAAGATTTCAATCAATGCCCCACCCTCGCTTTTGCGAAATCGCAAGCGAGCATTAATCACACGTGTGTTGTTATAAATGAGCATTGCTTCATCGGGGAGCAACGACGGCAATTCACGAAAAACATGCTCTGATATAGCTCCATCAGCATTACGAACCAGCAACTTACATTGGTCGCGTTGTTCAAGAGGGTGTTTTGCGATTCGTTCGTCGGGAAGAGGATAATTATACTCCTCAATGCGTATATCTTTAATATTGCTCATTTATTCTTTTGTTTTGTGATGCAAAGTTAATGAAAAAAGCAGTAATTTTGCGTTATAAATAAAGATTAATAAATATTATGGCACAAGTAGGAGATATAGTACGCTACCTTAATGCTGTGGGTGGAGGTACAATCGTGAGAATAGATGGCAATATGGCGTATGTTGATGATGACGGATTTGAAACGCCTGTATTGTTGCGTGAATGTGTAGTGGTAACCCCCGTCGGTGGTGCTAAACCTCAAAGCGAAAAGAAAGCCGTAGCACCAACCATTGTTCCAGAGCAACCCAAAGCACCCAAAACCGAGGAAATAGAAGAAACCGAAACCGGTGATGTTCTTAACATTTTGCTTGCATACGAGCCTGCTGAAATTAAGCACCTCAACACCACAACCTACGATGCTTACCTTGTAAATGATTCTAACTATTACCTATATTTCACATATCTCACTCGTGCCGACAAAGAGGGTTGGATTACTCGCCATGCCGGAATTGCAGAGCCTAATATGTTGCTTCCTCTATGCGAAGTGACACATCAAGATTTGCCGTCGATGGATCGTGTGGCGATTCAATATGTGGCATTCAAACGCGATAAGGAGTTTGCACTCAAAGCTCCGGTGGCTGTTGAATATCGCCTTGATACTACCAAGTTTTTCAAACTACATTGCTTTCACAAAAGTGTATATTTCGACACACCTGTAATTGCTATTGATATTGTAAAAAACGATATTCCACTGCGTTCTATGGTTATTGACAGTCGTGGTCTTGAAGATGCAATGATGGCTAAGAAAAATGTTAAGCCCGAAAACAAAAAATCACAAAGCACCTCGGCTCTACGTCCTCAAACTATCGTTGTTGACCTTCACATTCATGAGTTACTCGACACCACTGCCGGGCTGTCAAATTCTGATATGCTCAATGTGCAATTGCGAGAGTTTAATCGCGTGATGACCGACAATCTCAAATTCAAGGAACAAAAGATTGTGTTTATACATGGAAAAGGAGAAGGAGTGTTGCGACAAGCCGTGCTACAAGAACTGAAAAAGAAATATCCTCGTTGCCAAGCCCAAGATGCATCTTTTCGTGAATATGGCTACGGAGCCACACAAGTAACAATTCATTAATCCCTCCGACAATGATACTTTGTTTCTCCGGCACCGGAAATAGTCGATTTGTAGCTCGTGAACTTGCAAAGATTCTCGATGAGCGAGTTATAGAATTGCAAGGTGAAGTTCTCATTAATCCGTCATCGTTTTCTTGCGACATGAGCAAGGAGAAGCGTTTCATTTGGGTATTCCCTATCTACTCATGGGGGGTGCCTCCTATCATTGTGAAATTTATCAAATCTGCACCTCTTAACATTGCCGTTAACAACTGCCATTTTATGGTTTGCACTTGCGGAGATGATATAGGCAATGCACACAAACATTGGCGAAGACTCATTCGCGGCCGTGGCTGGTATGCACAATGTGCCTATTCAGTAACGATGCCCAACACCTACACTCTGATGAAAGGATTTGATGTAGATAGTAAAGAATTGGAGCGACAAAAACTCTCCGACGCACCGGCTCGCATCAAAGAGATTGCCAATAAAATAAAATCGGGCTACGCCATCGATGATGTAGTACGTGGCAGTTGGGCTTGGGTAAAAACGGCCATCATCTACCCCTATTTCAAGAAATTTTGCATGTCGCCACGACCGTTCCACGCTACCGAAAGTTGCATCGGCTGTGGAAAATGTGCTAAAGCCTGCCCACTCAACAACATCACAATGAGCGATGGACTCCCACTATGGAGTAACAAATGTGCCCTCTGCCTCCGATGCTACCACCTCTGCCCTACCCAATCCATAGCCTACGGCAAAGCCACCCAAGGCAAAGGCCAATACAACACACTTCTCAGCCTATAGACTTACCGAAATAGCACATCTACACAGCGAGTAAATATTCACGTTATCATTTTGTTTCAGAGTAAAGTTTTGTATCTTTGTAAAACAGAATTGGACTGAAAGTTATGAGTAAAAAACTCACATACATACCACCGTTTACGATAACTAATGAAATTGCATCATTAGTTGCCGAGATATGCGAAATTATAGGCAAATTATCAACCTCTACAAATGAGTTGCCCTCTCCTCAATTACGCAAACAAAATCGTATTAAAACAATCCAATCATCATTGGCAATTGAAAATAATACGCTAAGCATTGAACAAGTAACAGACATCCTTGATGGTAAACGCGTACTCGGTGCTCCTAATGAAATTAAAGAGGTAAAAAATGCCATTGATGCATATAATTTGCTTCTCGAGCTAAATCCATATAAAGAAAAAGACCTTTTAAAAGCTCACCGATTGATGTTAAGTGAGTTGGTTAATGAAAACGGGCTCTACCGCAAAGGCGATGTAGGCGTTTTTGATGGTGCAAAATACATTCATTTAGCACCGCCAGCCGAACGAGTACCATTCCTAATTAGCGACCTTATTGAATGGGCAAAAAGCACATCAGTTCACCCTCTTATATGTAGCTGTGTATTTCATTATGAGTTTGAGTTTATTCATCCTTTTGCCGATGGAAATGGTCGCATGGGCAGAATGTGGCAATTATTGCTTATGCAATGGAAACCAATCTTTGCATGGATTCCAGTTGAAACAATCGTAAAAGAAGATCAACAACAATATTACAATGCTATTGCGTTGAGTGACAGACAAGGTGAATGTTCTGTTTTTATATCATTTATGCTAAAATGCATATTAAGTTCTCTCAAAGAAATTGAAAAAAGTAACCAAAAAAGTAACCAAAAAAGTAACCAAAAGATTCTTTATGCAATGAGAAACAATCCATCTGTTACCATTAAGGAGCTTATGGATATAGTAGGTTTATCAGAAAGTGGAGTAAAAAAGGTTATCCGACAATTACGCAACGAAGGCTTAATCACTCGCATTGGCAGCAATAAAAGTGGGCATTGGGAAGTAACACTGAATTCGTAATTCATAATGATTCGCAACGTAAAATTGAGCGATGCAAAGGCAATTGTTGAGATATATAATGATTATATCCTCAATACTACTATTTCGTTTGAAATGGAGCCGTTGACGGTGGAGCAAATGTGCCATCGCATTGCGGAGATTTCGGCACATTGCCCATATCTTGTATGGGAGGAAGATGGAGAAGTTGTAGGTTACTGCTATGCACACCCATGGAAGGAGCGTGCTGCCTATCACAACACTCTTGAAACAACAGTTTACCTCTCCCCTCGTCACTTTCGCAAGGGAATAGGCATGCAATTAATGAAACGCCTTATTGAAAATTGTCGCAAGGCTGGGTTTAAGGTGCTGATTGCTTGTATCACTGCCGATAATGAAGCAAGCATAAAAATGCACGAAGCATTAGGATTCAAACAGGTATCGTATTTCTCTCAAGTAGGAGAAAAATTTGGTCAGTTGCTCGATGTTATTGATATGCAACTGACCTTATAAGCGTTTTATATTTAACTAATCTTTACTCAAAAGTTTCTTTCATTATATCTATCACATCTAATGCCGATTGGTCGGGGCGTGAAGGCACGATTGATGCATAGCCACGGTCAAGCCAATAGTAGTCAGTATCGGGAGCATCGGGTTCGGTGTTTTGAAATCGACCTGTGAGCCAATAGAATGGTTTGCCCATAGGATCGGTATATTCGGCATACTCTTCAGTCCAGAATCCTCGTGCTGCTCTCACTACTTTTGCACCTTTTATCTCACCTTTGGGGAAATTGATATTAAGGCATATATCTTGTGGCAAACCTTTTTCAATCACAGAATGTGTAATTGATTTCAAATAAGGGAGAGTATTCGTAAAATCAGCTTCGGGGGAATGGCTCAAATAGGAGTATCCTATCGAAGGGATACCGAGCATACATGTTTCGAGTGCAGCACCCATAGTGCCCGAATATATAATATTATTGCCGGCATTGCTACCATGATTTATGCCCGAAAGCAATAAATCGGGACGACGTGGCACAATAGTGTGTAATGCCAATTTTACGCAATCGACCGGTGTGCCGTTGACCGAATAGACTTTTATTCCGTTATAATCGGAATGAGATGTAATGCGTAATGGTTTGTTAATCGACATAGCCGACGATTGTCCCGATTGATGTTCATCGGGAGCAACGATATATACCTCTCCCATTTCCTTTACAGCCTCGGCAAGATAAAAAATGCCTCGTGCTTTTATCCCATCATCATTAGTTATCAATATAAGTGGTCGATTTGGTGTCATATTCATGTTTGATTATTTTCAACAAAGTTAGGCATTTTCTTTGATAAAAAGAAATGAGCCGACTTAAAGCCAAGCTCATTTCAAAAAGTCCTTTACATTATGAAGTGTTGTTACTTCCTAAAATTTTAATTTATAGCCCAATCCTATAATGTGGGTGCTTTCCCCCTCGTCATCTCCACAGAAGTCTTGATATCGGTAATACAAGCCTATCGAATGCTTTTTTGATATCTTATAATCCCCACCAATAGTATAACGCACTTTTCTCAACTTAAAATCATTATATGTTTCAATCGATGCGTATGGCTCAAATGGCACTCCTTTTATATCATATTCTACTTGAAGTCGCGAACGAACTATATGTGATTCCTTTGCTTTTATTTGCTTTTGTCTTTTCTCTGGATTCATACTTTCTATTTGCCACAAATATTCATCATCTTCGTAGAACCCTTCCATCATATTTTGATATCTTATGTCATATTCAACCCTCTCTGTTGTTGTTTCTGGACGATATGTATATTGCCAACGTTCTCGAAGAGAGAGCTTAAACCGGCCTAATTTCACACTTCCTGTCAATGAAACATTCACACGATGACGATTTCTAATGTAAGGAGCATCAGTTTTATATTCATAATTTGTAATATCTGTTACCCCATCTTCATCTAAATCTTCAAATTCTTTTAATTCCAGTTTATTTTCTCTTGCTTGTGGTTCTGCCATATACACATAACCTGCATCAATTTTTAGATATTGACAAACTTTGAAATCAACAGATGCACCAATTGAATAGCGAGAAACTTGATTCAAAGCATCTGCTGTGCGTAATTCGCCTTCTATACCTATACTAAATCTTTTCCCAATCTTCTTTTCTATGCTCAGAGAATTCCACACGCCTAATTCACAAATATCATTATCTGCTACTTCTAATATTTCACTCTGAGCCATTGATGGCATAGCCACTATTGCAACAAAAAAAACGGATATTAAGAATCTTTTTGTCCCCATTGTTCTCGACTTAATTTTATAACATCATCAATTGTATTAACATCATCATTGAGAGGTTTGTAATAAACCTTCAACACAGCCATATCTCGGAGAAAATCAACTGCACCCACCTCGACTTTCACAATCTTAAGACCAAGACGGTTGGTTAAATCTGCAACCATTTCTTCATATTTATCGGGGGTTACAAGATTAATTTTATCATATTGAACTGTTTTACACGCTGTGTGCTTAATCCATTTATTCCCCTCACATAGCCATATCACAAGCACAAAAATAATATTTGTTGCCATTAATTCCAAATAACTAACCGGACCGGCAAGAGCATTAATTACCGAAATCGCAATTATAACAAACAAATATGTCATTTCACGCACCGGCATTGACTCTGTTCGATAACGAATAATTCCAAATATCGCAAACAAGCCAAGAGCAAAACCTATCTTAATTTTTACACTTCCAAGCAAGTATATCAAGAAAAAGATACTCAAACTAATGAGCATGAATGTAAAATAATAATCACGACGTTGGCTTTTCTTATGGTATAAGAAGTGAATGATAAACCACACAATTGCGGTATTAAACAAGCATCGAATAATCAAAAACCAAAAGTCGGTTAAATTAACAAGAGGTGTTCCCATAAACATAATACTTTCCATTGTCGCTTGCACCGATTGGATTGTATCTCCTGTCATAATTTGTTCCAGTTCTTCCATTTATCAATCAATTTTATTATTAAATTATTTTCATTTTTTCAAGGAGCATCAATCGTTCTTTTAATCGATTTCGCTTCAACGCTTCATTTGTCAACGCCATACCCATACAATATTTACTAAACCCTTGTGGTTGAATATGTAAATCACGCATAATGTCACGAATTGGAGAATACACGTTCCCATCACGTTTTAACTCTATTATAACCAACTGATTTAATGCCAATTTGTTTCCAGTAACAATATTATTAAAATTTAATGCAGTATCAATGGTTAAACGTTCGGTTTTTTGTTTATTGACAAGTGTGATGCGATTAAAATTATTTTCTATTTGAGCTAATAATATTTCCGGGTTATAATTAAGATGTTGACTTAAAAATTCGTTATAACTTTCTTGATTCACATCTTTATGCTCTAACGAGATGCGCTTTTTCTTGGTGCGTCCATGATTGTTTTTATTTTTTACCTCCACAAATGCCAATCCTGATTGCTCATAACTGCGAACACGCACTTTTTGACGTGTTTTTTTCCCATTTTGGTGCGACACATACATCTTACATTCCGGAGTGTCAAAATAACGTGTAAAATATGGCATATTACGCAATCCCTCAATCTCTTGCACAAAATACTGTTCTTGAGTTTTGACCAAAAGTTCTTCCAATCGCGCCACTGTTGTAATAAATTTCGTGTCGGTGCGATTCATCAATTTTATTCCACTCATTTCATCTAACGAAATTGGGTCAAAATTCAACAACAAATCATTCATGATAATTTTAAGGTATATTTTACTTTTACAAAAGTACTAAAATACCTATTATATCACAAATATGCGTTAAATATATATACAAAAAAGGCCTTTTATTCTACGAATTGCCTCAAATAATCCTATTTATTCCTATTTGTCAAAAATAGCTATATTCCACTCCTATTCCATATAGTTATCAACAATTATCATCAGTTATCAACAATTCTGTCAATTTGCGAATAATAGGTAATGTCCTTGTAAGAAAAATGTAATTACTTTGCATTGCAAAACTATATCATTTTGATAAATTATGAGTAAAATCATTGCTATAGCAAACCAAAAAGGTGGTGTAGGAAAAACCACAACAACAATAAATCTATCGGCATCACTTGCCAATGAAGGCAAACGCGTGCTAATCATTGATGCCGATCCTCAAGCAAATGCTACATCAGGATACGGAATCGATCCTAAATCCATGACTTCGTCAATATACGAATGCCTTGTAGATGACTACCCCATTAATGGCTCACAAGTTCATACTTGTGTAAAAGGACTTGATTTAGTAGGTTCTCGCATTGACCTCGCCGGTGCCGAGCTTGAATTAGTTGACAAACAAAATCGTGAGAAAGTATTAGCCAACCTATTAGAACCAATAAAAGAGGACTATGACTATATTATCATCGACTGTTCTCCTTCTTTAGGGCTAATAACTGTAAATGCACTCTCTGCTGCCGACTCGGTTATAATTCCTGTTCAAGCCGAATATTTTGCCCTTGAAGGGATTAGCAAACTTCTTAATACCATTCGCATCATCAAATCAAAACTTAATCCCACGCTCGAAATTGAGGGATTTCTTTTAACCATGTATGATGCCCGTTTACGATTAGCTAATCAAATTTTTGAAGAACTAAAGGGTCATTTTGGCAATATGGTATTCAACACAGTTATTCCACGCAACATCAGATTGAGCGAGGCTCCAAGTCATGGGCTTCCTGCTATACTTTATGACCCCTCAAGTCGTGGAGCTACGAGTCACATTATGCTTGCAAAAGAAATTATTGCAAAGCACAAACGACACGCTTAAACGTTTAACACTAATACATAAAACATCTTAAATTATGGCTGTAAAACGCAATGCTCTTGGAAGAGGTCTTGACTCTCTTATTTCAATGGACGATGTTCCAGCTCGTGGTTCATCGGCCATTAATGACATTGAGCTTTCACAAATAACCCCCAACCCCGACCAACCTCGCACAACATTTGATGAAAATGCTCTTGACGAGCTTGCATCTTCAATCAAGGAACTTGGCATCATTCAACCATTGTCGTTACGAAAAATGGGACCAAATTCTTATCAAATCATTGCCGGCGAGCGACGTTATCGTGCTGCATTACGTGCCGGATTGACTTCTGTTCCTGCATATATTCGCTCTGTCAACGATACCGAATTGACCGAAATGGCATTGATTGAAAATATTCAACGTGAAGATCTCAATGCCATCGAAATTGCCCTCACATTCAAAAAACTTATTGACCAATACAATCTTACTCAAGAACGATTGAGTGAACGCATCGGCAAAAAACGTGCTACGATTGCTAATTTCCTTCGATTACTCAAACTTCCTGCCGAAGTGCAATTAGGGCTTCGCGATAAACGTGTAGATATGGGACATGCTCGTGCATTATTATCAATCGAAAAGCCATCGCTACAACTAAAACTTTACAACGAGATAATCAAAAATGGATTATCCGTTCGTAAAGTAGAGGAACTTGCTCGTGCATATAATCAAGAGGATAGCAATAACAAAAAAGGTGAAGTTGAAAAACCATCTAAAAACCGATATACATCAAGTGATTTTGATATTCTTAAGAAACACTTATCTACTACATTCAAAACCCAAGTGCAATTCTCATGCGATAACAATGGTAAAGGAAAAATAACATTTCCTTTCAAAAATGAAGATGAACTTGAGAGATTAATTACTATCTTTGACGCATTAAAACTTAAAGAGAACTAAAACCCAGCATACCCTTTGGCTAATATTAAACATATTTTACTATTAGCCAACAGATTAACAATGATAAAGCGTCAAAAAGCCAAACAAAGCGAAAATAATAGAAATGCACTAAAAGTGGTCATCAGCACAATGATTTTTGTGTTGTTGGCAACTTTTAACGTTTTTTCTAATTCCCCTCGTTTGCCGGCCAAAAAGGACACTCCTCAACAATATAAGATAGGCGGAAATATTGATTCAGTTTATACTCAAGAGTGGTTGTTATATGACGATGATAGTGTATTATTTGCTCTTGATTCATTAAATAATGAACTTATTGATTCTACTATTTTAGTTATGAACTCCTCTTATCCCGATTCAATTATTGACGAATGGGAAAAACGTGAAGTTGAATTCAGCCCCAATCCCACTAAAGCGGTTTGGTTATCGGCATTATTTCCCGGTCTTGGACAAATATACAATCGCAGATATTGGAAACTTCCAATTGTAGTGGGTGGATATATGGGACTTGCATACGCTACAACATGGAACAATGGTATGCTAAAAGATTATTCCAGAGCATATAGCGACATTATGGATACCGATCCTACAACTAATAGCTATATGGACTTCTTTCCAAATAACACCCAAGAATCGAGCCTTGATAAAACATGGCTAACAAGTGTGTTAAAATCACGAAAAGATTATTATCGTCGCAACCGCGACCTATGTATTATATCTATGGTAGGAGTATATCTAATTGCGATGGTTGACGCATACGTTGATGCGTCATTATCACATTTCGATATAAGTTCCGATTTATCTATTGATGTAGCTCCTGCCGTATTTCACGACACCCACGAAAAGCTACCCTCAGTAGGGGTTCAGTGGGCAATTAATTTTTAACTCTCTCCTGCCTAAATGATGAAAAAAATTCTATTAAGCCTAATTATTTCATGTGGAGCAATCATAGCATCAGCAGCTCCGTCAATCAATAGTATTCGAGACTCGATTAAGGACAATGACATTGTACCTCCTACAAGTTTTGAAACCGACTACGAAGAATTACAAAAAAATTGGTATTTGCAAAATTATACCGATTTAATTGAATCCAAAGAAAGTAAAATAAACGCCAATCCAAGCGATAAAGTATATATCGAACGTCTTCAACGCCTCCAAAATGAGAAAGGATTTGAGATTGAATTACCTTTTAACAGCATTGTAAAAAGTTACATTGAGCTATACACTAATCGTCGTCGCGACCTTGTGGAACGAATGCTTGGAATGTGGCTATATTATGAACCAATTTTTGAAGAAGCTTTAGCCAAAGAAGGTATGCCTCTTGAATTAAAATACCTTCCTATTATTGAATCAGCTCTCAATCCAAATGCCGTATCTCCTGCCGGTGCTGCCGGATTATGGCAATTTATTCTATCTACAGGTCGAGGCATGGGACTTGAGATAAATACCCTCGTAGATGAACGTCGCGACACCTACAAAGCATCACAAAAAGCAGCCGAATTTTTGAAAAGTTTATATAAAACGTATGGCGATTGGTCTTTAGCTATTGCAGCATACAACTGCGGTCCCGGCAACGTAAACAAAGCAATTCGTCGTTCAGGAGGTGGGGAGAAAGATTATTGGGAAATATACAACTATCTTCCAAAAGAAACACGTGGATATGTTCCAGCATTTATTGCTGCAGCATACGTCATGAATTATCACAACGAACATGGCATCAGTGCTGCTCTTGCTAAAAAACCGTTATTAACTGACACCGTTCACATCACTCGTCGTTTACATTTTAATCAAATTGCCGAGGTTATTGACCTAAGCATCGATGCTCTTGAAACTCTCAACCCTCAATATCGAAAAAACATAATCCCGGGAACAAGCTACAAACCTTTTGTTCTCATTCTCCCTTCAAAACAGGTATATAGCTACCTTATGAGCGAACAAACAATAGGTCAATATGAAGAAGAGAACTATGCTTTACGTGAAACTGCCGAACCGGGAGTGAGTCGTTATGAATCAACAAGCAACAATTATATTGAAACTCCCGAATCAACTCATAATGATAGTGTTCAATCAAACGTTGCCGTCGCTTCAAGTTCATATCAAGTCAAGCCAAATGAGAACAACAATGTCTATACTTCAAAGGAAGAAATTATTATTCATGAAGTGCGTCGTGGCGAGACACTCAAATCCATTGCAAGCAAATATGGCACAAACATTTCTCGCATTAAAAAAGAGAATAATCTGTCGGGCAATACTATAAATCGTGGACAAAAACTTAAAATAACTATCTACAAAAAAGTTCTTGCCGATGATAACGCTCAAATTTCTCGCAATAACGACATCGCAAATAGCAAGGAATCAACTACATCAAAACGCAAAGTTGAAAGCAAAAATCATAATAAAAAGGACTATAAAGCAACCAATAAAAATCAAGCCAATACAAAATCAACTAAAGCAAAAAATCACACTGTAAAAAGTGGAGAAAGCCTTGAACGTATTGCTCGTAAATATGGAGTTACTGTAGATGAACTTAAAAAAGCCAACAAAATAAAGAAAAGTGATGATAAAATCCACCCGGGAGATAAATTAAAAATTCCGTCAAGCAAAAAAAGCTCCAAATCATCAAAAAGTTCTAAGTCAAAGAAATCTTCTAAAAAAAGAAAATAACGATTATACGCAATATCCTTGAGAAGCCTTAATTATTATAGGCTTCTCTTTTTTATGTACATTCAAAATCGAAGTGCAAAATTTGCGGTAAAAAAATAATAATATGAAAAACACCGCAGGTTTGCCAAACGGCTGGGGCGCGTAGCCCCAAAGAGTGAATTTGTAGAGAAACAAGCAATACAAAAAAAGGAGAC
>CAJGDJ010000042.1 GCA_904502025.1 uncultured Muribaculaceae bacterium | reverse complement strand
TGGACGAAAATCCACCGCCACAACTGACGCTTTTCGATTAGGGGGGCTTGTAAATCGCAAAAAAGAATCTCAACCGCATTAAATCTGCGATTGAGACACTATTTTTATGCTTTATTGATTTTTATCGGACACCAATAATTTTTTTTAGTAAAAAAATATTTTAACCACAAAAAAAGTTGCACCAACAAATTGATGCAACCTTACTATTATTGAATTTTAATTTCCGTAGTTTAATACGCAAACATTGGGTATTCAACCATGATTGAATTAACTTTTTCGCGTACTGAAGCGATGATTTTTTCGTTTTCAGGGTTAGAAAGTACAGTATCAATCATTTCTACGATTTCGCCCATGAGATCTTCTTTAGCACCACGAGTAGTGATAGCAGGAGTACCAAGACGGATACCTGATGTTTGGAATGGAGAACGGCTATCGAATGGCACCATGTTTTTGTTGGCAGTAATATCGGCTTCTACAAGCACTTTCTCAGCTACTTTACCTGTCAATTCAGGGAATTTTGTGCGAAGGTCAACAAGCATACAGTGGTTGTCGGTCCCTCCTGAGATAATTTTATAACCTTTATCAACAAGTGCTTGAGCCATAACAGCTGCATTCTTTTTCACTTGTGCTTGATATTCTTTGTAAGAAGGTTGAAGTGCTTCGCCAAATGCTACTGCTTTAGCTGCGATAACATGTTCGAGTGGACCACCTTGAACGCCTGGGAATACTGCAGAGTCAAGCAACGATGACATCATACGAGTTACACCCTTTGGAGTCTTTTTGCCCCATGGATTTTCAAAGTCTTCGCCAAGAAGAATGATACCACCACGAGGACCACGAAGTGTTTTATGTGTTGTAGATGTAACGATGTGAGCATATTTCACCGGATTGTCAAGCAAACCGGCAGCAATGAGACCTGCAGGGTGAGCCATATCAACCATGAAAATAGCACCGATTTCATCGGCAAGACGACGCATACGTGCATAATCCCATTCACGAGAATAAGCACTTGCACCACCAATAATCAATTTAGGACGTTCGCGACGTGCCACCTCTTCCATTTGTTCATAGTCAACCAAACCTGTATCTTCTTTTACATTATATTCCAATGCTTGGAACATAAGACCTGAGAAGTTAACAGGGCTACCATGTGAAAGGTGTCCACCATGAGCAAGATTCAAACCGAGGAATTTATCCCCTGGTTGCATACATGCCATAAACACAGCCATATTTGCTTGTGCTCCTGAGTGTGGCTGCACATTTGCATAGCTTGCTCCGAAGATTTCTTTAAGACGATCAATAGCAAGTTGCTCTGCCTCATCTACCACTTGGCAACCGCCATAATAACGGTGTCCGGGGTAACCCTCAGCATACTTGTTTGTGAGGCATGAGCCCATTGCTTGCATCACTTGTTCACTTACGAAGTTTTCTGATGCGATGAGTTCAATACCTTTCTTTTGGCGTTGATGTTCACGCTCGATAATGTCAAAAATTTGGTTATCTCTTTCCATAAATTTTGATGATATATTAAATTATTATTTTTATTTCTTTTTCTTTACTGTCCACCCAAAGCCTCCAATCTTTTCACCTTGAGTAAAATATCCTCCATGGCTATAGCTTATGGGCGATGCTTTTGCGAGGTCAAATGCCCCGGTTTCAGGGTCAAAATATTTTTCATCGGCAAGCACATTTAGCACTTCGGCAATAAACATATCGTGGCTTCCGAGTTTAATAATCTCTTTTACCCTGCATTCGATTGAAAGTGGCGATTCATCAACGTAGGGGCAACCAACTTTCACTCCCGACATTGGTGTTAGTCCGGATTCTTTCCATTTGTCAAAATCTTTTCCCGAACGCACGCCACACCAATCGGTAGCATGAGCCATTGACTCTGTAGTGAGATTTATCGTAAATTCCATCTCCTCTTTTATAATCCCATAACTATGACGTTCGGGACGAATGGAAATATAGCACATAGCAGGGTTGGTACATATTGTTCCTGTCCATGCAACAGTAATCAAGTTGCGACGCTCGGGGGTATTACCACAACTCACAAGCACTGCAGGGAGTGGGTAAATCATCGTTCCGGGCTTCCAACTCTGCTTCATCGGCAATATCGTTTAGTCTATTTGAGCTTCTTTATTACTTACCGAATGACCACAATAGTGGCAACTAATAGTTACATTTTGGCGATCAACTACCTCAAATCGAGTTTTCATTGGCTCGTTATTGGTTATACACTTGGGATTTCCACATTTCACAATACCCACAATCGTGTCGGGAAGTTGTACTTTATGCTTCTCTACTACCTCAAAATCGCGAATGATATTTACCACAGCAGTTGGTGCTATCAATGCAATGCGATTGAGTATTGCTTCGGGAAATTCTACATCGGCAACCTTAATAATGCCTTTTGTCCCAAGTTTATTACTATTAAGATTATTTCCAATAGTAACATGAGTATCTAATTTTTCAATTCCCAAAATTTTCACAGCATCAAACAATACCGAAGCGGGAATATGATCTATAACGGTGCCATTTTGCAATGCTGCAACAGCGAGTTCTTTCTTTCCTGTCATGATTTTTGTACTTCTTTAATGTCAATGTTTAATGCTCTACAAATTATTGCTTGACGTGCATATAATCCGTTTTGGGCTTGCTGAAAATAATATGCTTTTGGGTTATCATCCACATCTTGGTCAATTTCATTCACACGAGGTAGTGGATGCAATATACGAAGATTATCTTTTGAATTATCGAGCATCGCATTGTGGAGGTTGTAAAGGTTTTTCACTTTTTCATATTCCATGATGTCGGTAAATCGTTCACGTTGCACGCGAGTCATATATATAATATCCGATGAGTTTATAACCTCTTGTGAGAATTCTTTATGTTCGGTATATTTAATTCCCTTTTGGTCGCAGAACTCTTTATATTCAGCAGGCATCTTCAATTCATCACAAGCAACAAAATTGAATGTGGGGTTGAAATATTGCATTGCCATCAACAATGAATGCACTGTGCGACCATATTTCAAGTCGCCAACCATTGTGATAGTGAGATTCTCAAGCGTGCCTTGTGTTTTATAAATTGAATATAGGTCGAGCATTGTTTGCGATGGGTGTTGATGTGCACCATCGCCTGCGTTGATAATCGGAGTATCGGTCACTTCTGTTGCATAACGTGCTGCCCCTTCAAGATAGTGACGCATCACGATAAGGTCAACATAGTTGCTAACCATCTTAATGGTATCTTTGAGAGTTTCTCCTTTCGACGAACTTGTAGTGCTGGCATCGGAGAAACCTATCACACGACCACCAAGGCGATTTACGGCTGTTTCAAAACTCAATCTTGTGCGGGTTGATGGTTCAAAAAACAATGTTGCAACCACTTTACCGTCAAGAATTTTGTGATTGGGATTTTCCTCAAAATAGCGAGCATTTTCAAGGAGTTGCAATATCTCCTCTTTTGAGATATCGGAGATTGACACAAGGCTATTGCTATTCATTGCACAATGTAGTTTTTGAGTTATAACTTATATAACTACAAAGTTAATGCAATATCCCGCTACTCGCAAATTATTACCTCACATTTTTCAAAGAAGTTTTTAACAAAAATGTATCTATTTTTACTATATATCCTCTTCAGCGAGTGCATCGGCGAGAGTTTTGCGAAGTTCTTTTATTAGCTGTAATGTTTGGCGATCAAAAATATAGCCATATATACCACCTATTACAAGACCAACGCTTGCACCATACAACACTTCGGGGTGTCCCATTTCGGAAAACACTCTAAACAATATTATCACTAATGGCACAGCTAAAATCCACCCCAAAAGCTGTCCCCTTCGGCGAGTTTCCTCAACTTTAGTAATCGCCATTAATGCTTCTTTAATAGTCATTGAGGAGCAGTCAACTTTACCTATTAGATTGTAAATATAACTGTTTACAACTGCCATGACCACAAAAAAGAATGTATATATAATTAAAACCTCAGTGTCAATATAATACATCTCATTCATCAATAATATCCAAACAGGGCTAACCACACACAATACAATCAAAGCAAAGTAACGAGTTTGCAACTTTTTTCTCACACCCCAAACCTTGTCATTACTGATGCACGACAATAATCGTTTGTTATCTTTTTCGAGCTGATCGATGCGTAGTTCCATCGATTTCCATTGTTTTTTTAGTTCATCAATATCCATAGTATTCAGTTTTATTCTTCGCTAAGTTGTTGTAATTTCATTTTAATTCTTCTCAATCGTGAAGCCACATTATTGCGACTCAATCCAGTGATTTCAGAAATTTCATCATAAGATTTTTCATCGAGCCAAAGGAGTATTATCGCCTTTTCAAGTCGGTCAAGACGATTAATCAATCGATATAATTCTTTTAATTGTTGCCGATGCGTTCCATCATCAACATCTACTATCGACAATCCGTCAATCGACACCATTTCATTATATTTATGATTTCTGCGATAATAGGTTACACATGTATTAATTGATATACGATAAATCCATGTCGATAATTGAGCCAATCCTCTAAATTTATCAATCCCTTGCCAAATGTGTATCAGCACCTCTTGATATAAATCATTGAAGTGGTCATCGTTAGCTGCATACATATAGCATACCTTATATATCAACTGACGATTATCCTCAATGATTGATATAAACTGCTGCTCTTTTTCCGATTTATACTCCATAAAAATCATTTATTTATGCTTCATTAGACGCATAAACATTTTTTAAGTTGCATCTTCCTCAAAGAAAAATTATAATTTTGTGCAAAATTAAGATAACATTTTTAGAATCTGCCACCTTATCATGGATAAAATACAAGCATTACTTCAAAACTGCACCACCATCGATGAAATGATTGATTGTGGAGATGTAGCTGATGCAGTGCGACTTTCAGGCGAACTACTTGCTCAAGCCGATACCTTATGGGCGGCTGCTCATAACACAAAAAACACAACAACCGACGAAATTTCTGCATTAGCAATACTTGCCGCATATCATTGTGAAGCATTGGCATTGATGAATAACATCAATGACGCATACGCCACAGCAGTTACCGCGTTGTTTCAAATGGCTATAGATGGCAACGATTCGCTCTCGATAAAGCAATCGGCACTACAACTTTACATCACTGCTATTTTTTCATTAATGCAAATCATTCAGCAACAATTAAACAATGCCGATAATACTGCTCGTGAGCACGTAAATGAGATAATGCGATACTTGGCTTCAATGTTATATTACTATTATAACAAAGTGGGCAACGTTCGCCCCGATTTCCCACATCTACAAGTTGCCTATCAAATTTTATCTCAACTACGCAACGATGTAGATATCCAATCTCCCACAATAAAAGTCCTTAACGAAGAGGTCAATCCCTCTGCCCCACTCTCACTCTTTGCCGACCTCGTTGGACGCTCTCAAGCAATGGGACTAATTAGTTTATAGAAAAAATACAACGCCAACAATTATATAAAAACAAAAGACTGTCGCCGCAAACGATGACAGTCTTTTATTATTCGTCAGAATTCTATTTTGTTATTTAGAATGTATAAGCTGCTGTAATTGTCCAACAATTCTTCTTTACACCTTCCAAATCTGCAATGTACTTCCCTACTACATTATTTTGATCAATCACACCATAGTTTTGAGCTTTTTTATAGGTATTACTCAATCCCCAACCATAGCTTGCTCCAATTTGAAGATGATTGAATAACTCCACACCAATACCAAGATTCCATGCAATATCTACAGGATTTTGTTCAAGATAGCTTAAATTAGTTCCGGAAAAAGAATTACCACTCAACAAAAACGAGAAGCTTGGACCAGTAAAAATATATGGAGCCACAATCTTTTCTACCGCAGGGATCGAAAGTTTATATTTTAAGTTAATTGGAATTTCAAGATAATGATTATAGCTATTGACTTCTGCTATCTCTTTATCGAATACTTCTAATTCGGTTTTCATTGGAGCATAAACATACATCAATGAAGCGTCAACACCTAAACCAATTATCGGGAACATAAATTCGCCCATTACCCCACCGGTAAAGCCTGAACAATCATCCCACTCAAAACCGCTAACAGTTTCAGGGATTTGATTAATTTTAGCTCCTGCCTTAATGCCAAAAGCAAATTGAGCCGAAGCAGGAACAGCGATTGCAACACACGCTACAATTACAGCAACAAGTCGTTTAATTGATTTCATACCTATATAATTTTAATAATATTAGTTTCTTTACATGCAAAGATAATACTTTAATATACAAATAATACATTTCTACTATAAAAAGTTTATATCACATTAATAATTTTTTCTATAAAAGAATCTATCATTACCTTTGCAAAAAGTAACTTTTTATGTCAATAAAATCAATTTCAATTTCTTTATATGTTAAAGACACAGCTCGTGCCGATGTTTTACTCTCCCTTTCACGAGCATATTATCGCTTTGCAACGATTGACTCCTGCGAAGATGGGGAAATACCATTCGACAACGCTATAGAAATTTTTCACAAAATAAAATTAGCCCTAAATACTTTCGACTCAACGCCAATGCCTCAAGATATTATATGTAATGTTACACTTTCTAAAAACGACGATTCACAACACGAATATAACAACAATAACATTTCACATTCAACATATAACTCATTAATCACGATTCTTTCTCATATAAACGAAGAGTTTACCTTTATTCGAGGTTTTAAGTAAATTTATTTTTCGCTTTTCACTTAAAAAATTTGGCAGAATAAAACAAAACCACTATCTTTGCACTCGCAAAACAGAAATCATGGCGGGATAGCTCAGTTGGTTAGAGCGTCGGATTCATAACCCGGAGGTCACGAGTTCAACTCTCGTTCCCGCTACAAAAAAACGACCAAGTAAATGCTTGGTCGTTTTTTTGTACATCTTTTATTTTACTTTTTCCAGAATGTGCGTGAAAACAATAACAATACGGTAAACAATTCAAGACGCCCCATCAACATCAATAGCGACAACACCCACTTACCGACATCAGGAATTATATCGTAAGAGCCACCATATCCGGTTACGCCTGCTCCCAATCCGGTATTCCCGATACACGAAAATGCCGAAAAGAATGCATCAACAAGAGGTATACCTATAGCTGTCAAAATCAATCCGCCAATCACGACGAGAATTACATATATACACAAAAATGCAATAACTTTATTCACAACATCGGCGGGTAAAACCTTTCCATTTACTCTCACCGAACATATTGCATTGGGGTGTAAACAACGGTACACTTCATTTCGAATATTTTTTACCAAAAATATCATTCTATCAATTTTAGCACCACCACTTGTAGAGCCGGCACTCGCCCCAAAGAACATCAGTAAGAACATTAATGCAACGACAAATCCACCCCAATTTTCAAAATTTCCCACAATCAATCCGGTTGATGTCAATACCGAAACAATTTGGAACAATGGATCGATTGTTAGCGATTCCCATGAATGCACTTGATTATTGGCAATGATTGTTATCGCAAATAAAATCATCATCACTCCAATAATATACACATAGGTCCTAAATACTTCATTTTTCCACAATTCGCCAATTTGACCTGTAGATGCCTTAAATAGCAGTGCAAAGTTTACGCCCCCCAAAAACATAAACGCTGTGATTACAATCTTCACATAAGCAGAGTTCCATGCTCCGATACTTGCATCTTGAGTTGAAAAACCTCCGGTTGACATCGTGCTAAACGCATGGCACACACTTTCAAAAAGATTCATTGGCCCAAGCCATAGCAACACACACAACACGGCTGTTAATATCACATAAATAAGCCACAACCCTTTGGCGGTTTGACTTATTCGAGGTCGCAATTTATCACGTGTAATCCCTGTTACTTCGGCATTAAACATCTGCATTCCACCCGAATGATTGAGCATTGGAATCACTGCCAACGTAAAGAGAATAATTCCCATACCCCCAATCCATTGCATCAAACATCTCCAAATATGAATACCTTTTGAAAAATGACCTATAGAGGTCATAACCGAAGCTCCTGTTGTGGTAAATCCCGACATCGTTTCAAAAAAAGCATCACTAATGCTCATCTTAGGGTCGCCAATCAGAAAGGGAATCATACCAAATATTGAAAACACAACCCACGTTAACGCCGTCAATAGAAACCCCTCTCGTTTGCCCATTTCGGGATTTGAGGGACTAATGCTAAATCTCATTAATGCACCAGTCAATGCGGTTATGCCTATTGTAATAGCAAATGCCTTATAGTCATTTTCACCATAAATAATGCAAGTTACCAATGGGATAAGCATAAATAGAGCTTCTATCAATAAAAGCACCCCGACGACACGTGCCAATGCCGTAAAATTCACTTGTGGTCGCTTGTTATAATACATTACTATTAATAAAAGAGTTTTTCAACTTTATGCAAAGAGCCCGCCAAGCAAAATACCACCACATGGTCGCCCGGCTGAATCACAGTGTTACCGGTAACGAGCATACCCTCTCCATCTCGCACCAATCCGGCAATAGTCATTTCACGAGATAGATTCAAATCTTTCACTGCTCCTCGAGTTATTTTTGAACCGGGGCGAGCTTCTAATTCTGCGACCTCGGCATCTGTCAACGAGTGACATTTTGAAGTTGACGAATCGGCATCAAGTAATAATTGAAAAATCGTGCTTGAAGCCAATAGCTTTTTATTTATTGTGGTGCCAATATTCAACCCTTCTGCCTCAGATATCAACTGTAAATTCTCAACTTCGGCAATTGTCTTAGCCACTCCAAATTCTTTTGCCATAATACATGCCAAGATATTAGTTTCAGAGCTTTCGGTTAACGCTATAAACGCATCACATTCATCTAATCCTTCTTCTCTCAACACATCTATATCTCGAGCATCGGCATGAACAATATCACAGTCAGGACAATGCTCAGCCAATACTTGACACATATCTAAATTTTGCTCAATTATCTTAAATTTATAATCATTATCGGCAAGATCGACTGTTCGTATCGCAATACGAGACCCTCCCATTATCATGACTTTATTTACATCATAATTTGTTTTACCACATATTTCAAGCAAATCGTCAACATGATTACGGGTTGTCGTAAAATACAATATATCATTGAGCTTTATATAATCATCGCCTCGAGGAATAATCGTATTATGTCTTCTTTTTATTGCTGAAATGTGGAATGTTGGTTGCAATGCTGCCAGTTCTTTGAGCTGCAAACCAATGAGTTTTGATAATTCCCGCATTTTTACTCCAACGAGCAATATTTCGCCATTTGACAGTTCAAACCAATGTCGCACCCATGGACGTTTTAATGCTGTGATAATCTCCTGTGCTGCAAGAAATTCGGGATAAATCAATGAATCGACTCCTATTGTTCTAAAATATTCACGATTTTCATTATTCATAAACTCATAGTTGTCGATTCGAGCTACAGTTTTTCCTGCTCCAATTTGCTTTGCCATCGAACATGCAACCACATTTGTCGTTTCGTAGGGAGTTACAGCTATAAACAAATCACATGTTTCCACTCCGGCTTCACGAAGTGTTTGAAACGACGTGGGGCGACCAACATAAGTCATCAAGTTATAATTAGCATCGATATTTGCTAATTTCGACGCATCTTTATCGACCAACACTATATCTTGATTCTCAAACGAAAGCAATTTAGCCAAGTGCGAGCCAACCTCTCCTGCTCCTGCTATAACGATTTTCATTGATTTTCTTTTTTAGCTCTGATTATTGTTTCTGAAATAGCATCACTATCCATTCCACAACATTTATACAACTCAGAAATAGAACCTTGTGTAACAAATTGATCGGGAATACCTATTGGATATACTTTCGTGTTATATCCATATTTATTAAGCCACTCCACTACAGCCGAAGCAAGTCCTCCTGTCAATGTTCCATCTTCAACAGTTATAATAGGACAGTTTTTTTTAGCAACCTCTCCTAACAATTGCTCATCTATCGGCTTTAAGAACACCATATCATAGTGTGCAACCGAAATATTTTCATGCTTCTTTACTTTTTCGATTGCAGTTTTCACTTCATCGGCAATCGTACCAATTGACAACACTGCCACATCTTCGCCATCGGCAATTTTTTCTCCTTTGCCAATCTCCACGAGTGTCATTTCATTTTGCCATTGCACTATTTTTCCACTGCCACGAGGGTAGCGTATTGCAAACGGGCCAAAATTATCACATTGCGAAGTATATAGCAAATTTCTCAACCAATGCTCATTGCGAGGAGCCGACACTATCATTCCGGGAATTGAACGCAAATAAGCCAAATCAAGCGAGCCATGATGTGTTGCTCCATCTTCGCCAACCAAGCCGGCCCTATCAATACAAAATGTAACCGGTAGTTTCATCAATGCTACATCGTGAATAATATGGTCGTATGCTCGTTGCAAAAATGATGAATAGATTGCACAATAGGGTCGTAATCCGTCTTTAGCCAATCCACCTGCAAATGTTACAGCGTGACCTTCAGATATACCCACATCAAAAACTCGATCAGGCATTTCTTGTTGCAAAATACTCATCGATGTTCCTGAGGGCATTGCGGCCGTAATCCCCACAATTTTATCATTATTTTTAGCCAATTCAACCAACGTGTTACCAAACACATCTTGAAATTTTAATGGCTTACCTTGCAGGTCTTCACATTTTCGCTCTCCTGTTTTGGGATTAAACACCCCGGGAGCATGCCATGATGCCGGATCTTTCTCAGCCGGCTCATATCCTTTACCTTTAATAGTGCATAGGTGGAGAATACGAGGACCTTCCATATCCTTAATTTCTCGCAACACTTTTATCATTCGAGACAAATCATGACCATCAAATGGACCGAAATATCTCACATTCAAGCCCTCAAATATATTTTGCTGATTTGACAGAAATGCTTTCAGGCTATTATTGAATCGCAACACCTTTCCTCTCAATTTTTCGGGGAAAAGATTATGGCGTTTTAATGAATTATATGTTTTATAACGAAGCGTGTTATATCCTTTTGATGTTGTAATCTTCCCAAGGTATGAATTTAACGACCCAACATTGCGATCAATCGACATATTATTATCATTCAAAATAATAAGCAAATTGTTTCGATTATTCGCTGCGTTATTTATTCCTTCAAAGGCCAATCCTCCTCCTATCGAAGCATCACCAATTACCGCCACAACATTACGTCGTGGTGATTCTTTTTTCAATTCAGATGCCACTGCCATACCTAATGCAGCCGAAATTGAATTAGACGCATGCCCGGCAGAAAATGAGTCATATTCACTCTCATTAGGGTTTGGGAATCCACTCAAACCACCAAATTTGCGATTTTGGTCAAAACGATCTTTACGACCGGTTAGCAGTTTATGACCATAGGCTTGATGTCCCACGTCCCACACGATTCTATCATAAGGGGTATTAAATACATAATGAAGAGCTACCGTCAACTCTACTGCCCCCATACTCGATGCAAAATGCCCTGGATTGCGAGATAAGGAGTCAATAAGAAATTTGCGAATATCATCACACACCTGAGGCAATTGCTCTTGTGGAAGATTTCGCAAATCATCGGGCGAATTTATTTTATCTAACAATGGTGTTTCAACCATGACGCTAAATCATCTATTTTCTTTTATTACCTATATATTTTTTATACATAGGCACAAATATTATCACTGCCGAAGCGAAAATAACAAACCATGTATATAATGTAATAGGCTTTGCTGTTGACAATAGCATGTAACACAACATCAACCATAACACGCCTAACACGACAAATCTAAATATCACCGAAAGTTTCATTTTCTCATTATTTTACATAGATTTTATAACATTTCCTATTCAGCTGATAATATTAGCGATATTCTCAACAAAAGAAAACATTTTACACTATATAACATGCAAATATACTGAATTTATTTAGATTTCATATCAAATAATATACAAAAAAGAGTGGCAATGTGATTGCCACTCTTTATCAGGGATAATATTTACTTAAATATTATTGTTGGAGTTTGAAGTTGATTGGAAGAGTAAACCAACAACGTACGGCTTGACCGTTGTTCTTTCCAGGAATGAATTTAGGAAGAGATTTCACGAGACGTACAGCTTCTTTATCGAGTTCGGGGTGACGACCACGAGCCACTTTAACTTGACCAATGCGACCATCTTTTTCGACTACGAATTGAACAACTACACGACCTTGAGCACCTTCTTCTTGTGCCATTACAGGATATTGAATATTAGAGCTAAGCCATTTCATCAACGCAGCTTCACCACCGGGGAATGATGGTTTTTGTTCTACTGCCGAGAAGATTTGTTCAACTTTAGGCTCGGGTTTAATTTCTTCCACGATAACCTTTTCTTTTACTTGCTCTTTATTCAAGTCATTGGTACCTTCAGTTACATCTTTTGCACCTAATTGAGCTTCGTTTTCTTGAACTTCACTCATATCTTTTACCTCTTTCTTGTCGTCAAATTGACTATCTTCAACGATGTCGATTTTGGTAACTTGTTGTTCGTTAGCAACATCTTGTTTTTCAATTTGTTGCTCAGGTTCTGGAAGATCAATTACTTCAGGTTCTTCAATTTCTTCTTCTTCAGGGAGCTCATCGAAGTTAACCACAGCTTGTTCTACACCTGCATCAGCAGCTTCTTCACTTTCAAAATTGATAGTACCCGAAGCAATTAAGATAACAATAGTGAGAACCACAGCCAATGCCGCCAACACGATAATCATTGCCTTATTATGACGACCCTCTGAGTCCTTACGCATTTGATATGCACCAAACTCTTTATTTTTTCCTTCGAAAATCAGGTCGCGCCAACCTTGTGATGAAAGATCTACATCTTTTGCCATTTTTCTTTACGTTTTAACAGGTTAATATATAGTTCATTCACACAAAATTACTTAGAAGGATTTCTACGATTATACTCGTTAATGAGGACAGTGTCGGTGTGGGTAGGCAACTCAATACTGTAACGAGAAATTTGGTTGATTTGCATTTCATCGAGTGCGTTAACCAAACCTTCGTAAGTGGTATTGGGACCGGGTTTAATCACAACTACAGGGCGAGTCTTAGTTGAGTCGGCAGCGTTGACCTTAGCAAGAGAGTCGAATTGCTCTTTTGTAATTTCTTCGTTTTTCCAACGTTCCTTAAGTTTAATGTATTCTTTCATAACCGCTTCGTTGCGTTTAACAAGAATAGCACGAATGCCTTGAGGTTGATTATTTTGATTTCCGACAAATTCTTCAAGTTTCAAGAAATCGGGGGTAGAGAATGTGGTATCAGCAATACCGGTATAATAATAAACTTTATGTTTAGTTTTACCGTTTTCATCAACCACTGGAGTTCCAGATTGAGCATTATACTCTGTATCAAGAATCAATGTAACCGCCTCTGACTTCTTTGCTTGGTTTTGATTTTCCTTTTTAACATCTTCGTTGGTAGGAAGAATCAATTGCAAAGTTTGAGACTTAATCATTGTTGTACAAAGCATAAAGAATGTAATTAGAAGCATGTTCATGTCAACCATAGGGGTAAAATCGACATGAATAGCGATCTTCTTTTGGGCGCCTTTTTTCTTTTTGCCGCCGTTATCTGATTGTTCTATTTGTGCCATAATTTACCTTTATTAATTGGTTGGTTCATCTTCTGATTTAAGAGCAGTCAAAAGACTGAACTTGTTAAGCTTCATAGTTTGAAGATTATCAAACACGATTTGCACTGTTGAGAATGGAGTGTTTTTATCTGCTTTAATAGCAATACCTTCCCCTTTACGCATAAGAGCTGTGTAAAGGTTTTCCAATTTCTTAACGTCGGCAGGATCGGTCAACATCTCCTTTTGATCGTTGTGAATTCTTTGTGCTACGTTATAAACAGCTTTCATCCACACTTGGAAGTCGTTGAGGCGACCATTACGGTCTTTATTTCCATCGATGGGAATACCTACGTTTGCATCTTCCATGTTGCCTTGGAATTCATCACGTTTTGATTGCTCTAAGCTGAGGTATTGAGGCATACCACGGAAAGGCAATCCAAACATATTGAGTTTCTTAAACTCAGCGATTTGAGCTGGAGTGAGATCAACTTTTGCTGAGGGGTGCTGTTCATTGTAAATTTTTAATGCCTCCAAAAGCATCATTTCACGAATGTGCTCGCTTGAGAGGGTTGAGTCTTTATCACCGGTGAAAGAGATAAAGATTTTACCTTCTGTTTCCGGATTACCTGCATTACCTGGTTTATCTTTTCCTGATACGAGGATAGTTACCAAGTTGTTCATAGGTACCTTTTCTTCTGAAACCGACGATGGAGTCATAACCACTGTAGGTTCTTTAGCCAAGAAGGTAGAAGTCAACATAAAAAAAGTAAGCAAAAGAACAGTCACGTCACTCATCGCGGTCATGTCGATGAGCGTACTCTTTCTTTTAATTTTTACTTTTCCCATATTTACCTTTAATTATTTGATTAAAAAAATCTTGTTAATTGGTTGAAATATGGAATTAGTGAGTTGCAGCAAATGTTTGCACAATAGAGAAACCGATTTCGTCGATTGCGTAAGTAAGGTGGTCGATTTTGTTAGTATAGAAGTTGTAACCAATTACAGCGAACGCACCAGTTGCGATACCGAATGCAGTATTGATAAGCGCTTCAGAGATACC
>CAJGDJ010000041.1 GCA_904502025.1 uncultured Muribaculaceae bacterium | reverse complement strand
TGATGTTTTTGACAATTTAAGCCATGATGAAGTTCCTCTCACACTTAAAGTATAATCAGTTTTACCATTATAAGAATATAATGTTACTGAACTTGTGCTATTTGTCCCAAAATCAATCATTGTGGGATATGCAGCCCATGTACGAGCAGGTTTTACGTCGGCATTAATAGTTATAGGTAAAGATTCACCATCACTATTTACAATGATATTTGTGGTCGATTTTTTAGTTAATTTGCTACGGTCAAGGTCAACCTTTACTACACTTGATTTACCCATAGCTGTAGTACTAGACTTCGGACTTACTGTTAGCCAATCGACATCTATATTTGTAATGCTCCAATTTACATTTCCGGCATTCCCGATGTTTTTCACATCAAAGGTCAATGATGAATATTCTTTCCCGAAATTCAATGTACTTGTACTTAATGCGATTTTAGAGGTTTTAGCTTCAACTTCGGCATTAATAGTTACAGGTAATGATTCACCATCACAATTTACAATAATATTTGTAGTAGAATTTTCTGTTAACTTGTTACGGTCAAGGTCAACCTTTACTACACTTGATTTACCCATAGCTGTAGTACCAGACTTCGGACTTACTGCTAGCCAATCGACATCTATATTTGTAATGCTCCAATTTACATTTCCGGCATTCCCGATGTTTTTCACATCAAAGGTCAATGATGAATATTCTTTCCCGAAATTTAGAGTATTTGTACTAAGTTCAATTTTTGAAGTTTTTGCCTCAAACTCAGCCGCAATTTTCAATGCAACCGATTCTTTATTACTATTTATAAGGATTGTTGTTTCTTTGTTTTCAGTTAATTTATCACGCAATAACAATACTTTAACTGCATTACTCTTTCCGGATTCAAGCGTTCCACTTGAGGGATTAAACTCAAGCCAATCAACATCGTCCAACCCACTGATATTCCAATCACATTTTTTCGATCCATTATTGCGAATTTCAAATGACAATGACGTGAGTTCTTTTCCAAAATTCAATGTCGATACACTTAATGTTATATCTTGTTCTGGTTCCAATGCGACATCTCCGGTGGCAACACCACCAACACTAACAGACACTCGCTTGTTATTGGTAATATAACCGGCTTTACTCACTTGTATGTCGTATTCTCCTTGTTCAAGATCCCTAAATTCATACACACCATCGCTGCCGGTTGTTGTAGAATAACCTCCGGGACTTAATGTCACATTAGCCGATTGTAATGGCTCTCCTGAAAATGTATCAGTTATTTTGCCGTAAATATCCCCGGTCAAGTCTATCTCATCTTTAGCACACGATGTAGTAACGAATATTAATGACAGACAAATTAAAGTTTTTATGATTTTCATATTGTAATTTTGTTAGGTTTAATTTTCATATTAAAAATTATATCTTATTGAAAAACCACATTCTCCGGTGTTAACAATTGGTGTAAACGATAAATTATTATTACGTTTTTTTACTATGGCACGTTCTGCACCATCGGCAGCAATTGCATCTACGATGTTGTAAACATATAGTGCAACAGCAGCTCCGATACACACATTTCGACCTGTTTCCCAAACAGTCGCTTTTGAATTATATGTTGAGGCAAATTTTGGTTGCTCATGCATTTTCTTTATATAATCGGCACGTGTGTTCTCGGTAATAACGATTCCGGCAGCAATAGCTGCAGCTCCCCCCATTATCAATCCTCCTTTCACTCCACTACCTTTATATATCTGCCCCCAACCCGGAACTACCATTGAACGAACAAAACCCCTCATGCCATATTTTGTTGTGAGTTTAACTTCATCAAAATCAGCCACTCGATTATCACACTGTACCATAAATAGTGTAAATAATCTCTTTCGCATTTGTCCATTTCGCTCAAAATCTTCTGAATACTCAGCAACTTTTTCAGTTGTGATGGTTTTATTAATACTATTTTCCACATCAAGCACATATACTGAATTAGATTTTGCTACTGACAAATTATTATTTGTGCGTTGAGCTTCATCTACTAACTTATGAGTTTCTTTTATTTTGATATTATCATCATGTTCTATCATTGAAACCAAAGCCTTTAGAGTAGCTGAACGAGCCGAGTTAAGGTCATCGCCCTCAGCCTTTACCACTCTGAATACATACGACGAATTCCCCGGTGTGGGAGGATTTTTTATCCATTGTGGCTTTGTTTCGGCATTAACACACAAAGCCACAATGAACATTATGCATAAAAAAGCAAAAATTCTATATTTGCTCATCTTGTGTTATTTTACAGGACTTAAAGACTCGAATGCACGTTTTTTGAGCTCAGCATGATTTTGATTTATCTTTTCTTTTTCAGCATCTGACAACTGATTTTTGATTTTTTCATCATTTAATACAGCATTTACGATTGCATCTGCCAAAGCATCCTCGCCTCCACCATATTCCAAACAAAGATGAACAGTAGTTTCTCCATTTTTTTGTAAATAAGCATCATACTTTGCTATACTTATATTCCTAAGCACCATGGACGCTACTTGTTCAGTAAGTTCTTCATTTTTTGACTCTACATCATAAACACTTTTAGATTCAGTGGCATTTACAATTGATTTTCCATAATCTTGATAAAATTTACCCATAAAATTTCTTATGGAAACTTCAATAGACCTTGCCATTTTTGCACGAGCATCGCTCTCAGCGATATTTGCTGCTACACTTTCATTTAATCTTGTGCCATTAGCATAAGCACGAGTTTTCGTATTTGCTTCCCAATAAATTTGAGCAGGAGATTTTTCTTTTGCCAACCCAAGACCAACGGAGGCCTCTTTTGAACTACCACAAGAATACAACCCCACAAATAATCCCATTAATAGAGTGAAACTCAAAACTTTTAGACTTTTCATATAATTAAAGTATTGTGTTTCTCAATCCCCTATGGAAACGATTAATAATACAAAACAAAAAAGGTGTGAGGATTGTATCTATATCTTATCCTGTATTCAGGTCTTGGCTTACCTATTCCGTGGATAAGACGACAGCCCCACACCGATTGGCACTATATACGAGCCTATCACAGGCTTGGATATAACCAACGATGTAGGTGCCATTGTCTTTTTATCTTCACGGAAATTCAGACGGCCAAGTTTGAATACAGAAGATAAAATTTCAATAACACCTTTCGACGAATTTCTCCGTCGTTATCAACAAAATGTTGAACTCGGGTAGGCTGTCACTACAGCGTCAACCGAATCCATTGCAAATTTATATAAATTTTACTAAATGCAAAACATTCTCTCAAATAAAATAAAATTCCTTAAATAATTTGTGTAATAAAAAGTAAGAGGGGCTGTGCCTGAATTTCGACACAGCCCCCTTATTATTAACATCACTCTGCCTCGGTTCGACAGCTCCTCGGGAGTGATACTTTTGACTATTAAAATATTACTTTTTGAGGAAGCATGTTTTGAGAACGATGCTACTACCGTCGATTTTGCAATCAACTTCTTCGGGGTTTTCAGTGAGGCGAATGCTTTTCACTTTTGTGCCTCGCTTGATTACCATTGATGAGCCTTTTACTTTGAGGTCTTTGATAACTACCACTGCATCGCCATCGAAAAGCTCTGCACCATTGCTGTCTTTTGCTACATCGTTGGCTTCTTCGGCTTCATCTGAGGGATTAAACTCGTAAGCACAATCGGGACAAACGTAGAGTGAACCGTCGAAGTAAACATACTCGCCTCCACATTTAGGGCATTTTGTTATCTCTGTCATTTTCGTTTAATTATCGATTAGAATTCACAATTGTTTGGAGTACGAGGGAATGGGATTACGTCGCGAATGTTAGTCATACCTGTAACGAACAACAATAGACGCTCGAATCCGAGACCGAAGCCTGCATGAGGCACTGTGCCAAATCGACGAGTGTCGAGATACCACCACATATCTTTCATTGGGATATTCATTTCTTCGATGCGACCCATGAGTTTGTCGTAGTTTTCTTCACGCACGCTACCACCGATGATTTCGCCGATTTGTGGGAACAATACGTCGGTACCTTGTACGGTTTTGCCATCTTCGTTAAGTTTCATGTAGAATGCCTTAATATCCTTTGGATAATCGGTCATGATAACAGGTTTCTTGAAGTGTTCCTCTACGAGGTAACGTTCATGTTCACTTGCAAGATCGCAACCCCAATATACAGGGAATTCAAATTTCTTACCATTTGCGATTGCTTCTTCAAGAATCTTGATACCTTCGGTATAAGGCAAACGGATAAATTCGGTAGAAACTACTTCTTTGAGGCGTTCAATCAAGCCTTTATCAATCATGTTGTTGAGGAACTCAAGGTCGTCTTGACAGTTTTCGAGAGCCCAGTTGATACAATATTTGATAAATTCTTCTTCGAGATCCATAAGATCGCCAAGGTCAGCAAAAGCAACTTCAGGCTCAATCATCCAAAACTCTGCCAAGTGGCGAGGAGTGTTTGAATTTTCGGCACGGAATGTGGGACCAAAAGTATAGATTGAACCAAGAGCTGTAGCTGCCAACTCACCTTCGAGCTGACCTGATACGGTGAGACTTGCTTGTTTGCCAAAGAAGTCATCATCATATATGATTGACCCATTTTCGTCTTTCTTCAAGTCGTAAAGGTTCTTTGTTGTTACTTGGAACATTTGACCGGCACCTTCGCAGTCAGAGGCTGTGATGATAGGTGTGTGGAAATAGAAGAAACCGTGATCGTGGAAGAACTTGTGAATAGCGATTGCCATGTGGTGACGAATGCGGAACACTGCACCAAATGTGTTGGTACGTGGACGCAAATGAGCCTTTTCACGAAGGAATTCCATTGTGTGGCCTTTCTTTTGCATTGGATAGGTGTCGGGGTCGGCAGTACCATAGATTTCAAGTGTTTCGGCTTGAATTTCTGCACTTTGACCTTTGCCCATCGACTCAACAAGTTGACCAATCACATGGAGGCTGGCTCCGGTAGTGATAGGTTTCAATTGTTCTTCGTCAAATTTCGCCATATCAAAAACGATTTGAATGTTTTTGATAGTTGAACCGTCGTTGAGTGCTACGAATTGCACATGTTTGTTGCCACGACGGCTACGCACCCAACCTTTTACACTCACTTGTTGACCAATGAGTTCGGGGGCAAATATATCTACGATTTTTGTTCTTTTCATTGCAAGTATATATGTTAATTAGCTTTATAATTATTCAAATGATCCCATCTTAAGGTAGTTAACCTCTTCTTGAGTGAGGTAACGCCAACGCCCACGAGAAAGATTTTTCTTTGTGAGACCGGCAAAATACACGCGGTCGAGCTTTGTTACATGATAACCGAGTGATTCAAAAATGCGACGCACAATGCGATTGCGACCTGAGTGAATTTCAATACCGGCTTGATTGCGATCTTTTTCAGTAGCATAGCTGATAGCGTCGGCATGGATAGGACCATCTTCAAGTTCGATACCATCGGCAATGCGTTGCATATCTTCTTCAGCAATGTCTTTATCACACCACACATGATAGATTTTTTTCTTCACATATTTAGGGTGAGTCAATTTTGACGCAAGGTCGCCATCGTTAGTCAACAACAACACACCTGTTGTGTTGCGGTCAAGACGACCAACCGGATATATACGCTCATTACAAGCACCCTTCACGAGGTCTAACACTGTTTTACGGCCGTTGGGGTCATCGCTTGTTGTTACTACATCTTTTGGTTTATTGAGAAGAATATAGCATTTGCTTTCAAGAGCAACTACCTTTTCATCATATTCCACAACATCGTTGTGTGAGATCTTTGTGCCTAATTCAGTAACTACAACACCATTAATTTTCACAAGACCTTGTTGAATCAATTCGTCGGCTTCACGGCGAGAGCAGATACCTGCATTTGCCATAAATTTATTGAGACGAATTTGTTCGTTTGGATCAGGAATAGGCATTTCGTACTCTATGCGACGAGGACGTGGAGTGAAGCTCTTGCCCTTGCTTGGCATGATGCCTTGATTATAGTTTTGTTTTTTATTGCGACGTTGCTGATTTGGATTAGGACGTCCTTGAGCTTGCTGACGATAGCCTCCTTGGTTATATTCTCCTTGGTTGCCATAACCACCTTGGCGATTATTGTTATAACCACCTTGACGATAATTATTTTGACGATAGCCTCCTTGACGATTGTTGCCATAACCACCTTGACGATAATTATTTTGACGATAGCCTCCTTGGTTATATCCGTTTTGATTGTAGCCATCTCCGTTCTCTCCATCTACAGGAGCGTTATATTGACGTTGTTGATAATTATTGTTATAACGGTTATTATAGCCACCTTGGCGATAATTGTTATTATATCCTCCTTGATTGTTATAACGATTATACCCACCTTGGCGATTATATGATCGCTGTTGTGAATATTGACGTTCTCCTTGATATTCCGAATCGGTTGATGTAAATTCAGAAGATGAATAACTTGAGCTTTCATAACGATTAGTGCCATCAACACTTTCAAACGATGTCATTGCTCGATTTTCACCAATGCGTGGTCTTTTTGACTTCTTTTCAATACTATCCATAAATTTTTTACAAAATACAGCCTCGCGGCGTTCTAAAAATAAAATTTATTTACTTAAATATAGGCTTAATTATATAACTTATTTTATTTATTTTTCTTTAATCTAATGCCCTTCATGGGGTCGAATAAATACACTTCTATAATATAGTGACGCAAAATTACATGAATATTTTCACTACAACAAACAAAATCCTCATTTTTCGGCAGAGTTTTCTTTATTTATTACAAATATTCTACAAAATATGTTCAATCTCCGATAATTTATTGACAATTTTCACATCATCTGGCAGCTTCGACATTGCAAAATCACCATCACGATTGAAATATATAGCTTTCCAACCGGCATTAACAGCTCCCATTATGTCGGCATCGAAGTTATCGCCAATGATAACCGATTTAGAGGCTTCGGCTCCGGCTTTCTTCTGTGCATGGACAAAGATGCGGCGGTCGGGTTTATTCACCCCCAAATCATCACTCAGCACCACCACATCAAAGAAACGTTCTATATCTGATGAACGTAATTTGCAAAATTGCACTTCATGAAAGCCATTGCTTATCAAGCCGATTTTATATCCTTTGTCTTTAAGGTATTGTAGCATTTCACGAGCACCATCGACAAGTCGAGGTTTTGTGCCAAGTATTGAGAGATATTTAGGGTCTAAATCTCGCGACTTTGCTTCCACTTGTTGTGGTGGATATCCGGCATCGGCAAGCACTTTACGAAAGCGTTCTACTTGCAAATACTCCTTGGTAATTTTCCCTGCATTATATAATGGCCATAATGTGTGATTATATTCGAGATATTTTTCACGCCAATCATCAACCGATTCAAAATATGGTTCTAATCCTTCGTTAAAAAATATTTCGCCGAGAGTGTCCCACGAGTTGGCACTAAAGTCCCACACTGTGTCATCAAGGTCAACCCACACCCATTCAATATTTTCCATCTTGCTCATTGTGTCTTAAGGGAGCTTCTATAAATTGCTTTGTAGCAATTAAAGAATTTTTCTTGAGAGAGATTCAGTCTTTATTGAAATAAGCATAGCGAGCTATGTGGTTGAAATAAAGGCAAAAAAATCCGAGAAAAAGCTTTAAGAATACAAACATCTTTGATGCTCCGATTGAAATTAAACAATAAGGGAATTATAGGAACTCCCTTAAATAAAAACGGCCGCCTTCGCATTGAAGACAGCCTTTTGTCGTTGTGGGCGTTGACGGATTCGAACCGCCGACCCTCTGCTTGTAAGGCAGATGCTCTGAACCAGCTGAGCTAAACGCCCTAATTGGGTTTCTTTCTTGAGAAGGAATTTTGAGTTGTGGGCGTTGACGGATTCGAACCGCCGACCCTCTGCTTGTAAGGCAGATGCTCTGAACCAGCTGAGCTAAACGCCCGTTCTCTGAGAAAGCGATGCAAAGGTACAACCTTTTTTTTAATCCACCAAACAAAAAAGTAAAAAATATCACTAAAAATTTCACTTATTGTTTGTAACTTTGTGGTTCAATCGATATTAAACGCAAATTATTAACTACTTACAAATATTATAATGGAATTAACTTCACTAACCGCAATTTCGCCTGTTGATGGTCGATATCGCAGCAAATGCGAAAAGCTTGATGAGTACTTCTCAGAATATGCACTCATTCGTTATCGTGTGCGTGTTGAAATTGAATATTTCATCGCACTCTGCGAACTTGACCTTGAACAACTCAAAGGTGTAGAGTCATCTAAATTCGAAGCGCTTCGCGAAATCTATCGTAACTTCACTGTTGCTGATGCTTCACGCATCAAGGAAATCGAAAGCGTTACTAACCACGACGTGAAAGCCGTAGAATATTTCATAAAAGAAAAATTCGACATTCTCGGTCTTGAACAATATAAAGAATTTATCCACTTTGGATTGACTTCACAAGACATCAACAACACATCAGTGCCAATGTCAATCAAAGAAGCAATTGCTGATGTATATCGTCCTGTTCTTGTAGAGTTAATTGAGCATCTTGAAGCACGAGCTAAAGATTGGTACGAAATTCCAATGTTGGCAAAAACTCACGGTCAACCTGCATCTCCTACTCGCTTGGGTAAAGAAATCATGGTGTTTGCTTACCGTCTTCGCCAACAACTCAATATACTCGACAGCGTTGCTATTAGTGGCAAGTTTGGCGGTGCAACAGGTAACTTCAACGCTCACGTTACTGCTTTCCCCGGCATTGACTGGCGTGAATTTGGAGCAAAATTCTTGAGCAACAGCCTTGGCATCGTACGTGAAGAATATACTACTCAAATTTCTAACTACGACAACCTCGCAGCACTTTTTGATGCTCTTCGTCGCATCAACACAATTATCATCGACCTTGACCGCGACATTTGGCAATACATCTCAATGGAGTATTTCAAACAAAAAATCAAAGCAGGCGAAGTTGGGTCAAGTGCAATGCCTCATAAAGTCAACCCTATCGACTTTGAAAACTCTGAAGGGAACCTCGGTATTGCTAATGCAATCCTCGACCACCTTGCAATGAAATTGCCTATCTCTCGCCTACAACGCGACTTGACCGACTCAACAGTGCTTCGCAACGTTGGTGTGCCCTTGGCTCACGGCCTTATCGCACTCCACAGCACACTCAAAGGCCTTAACAAACTACTCCTTAACGAAGCGGCAATCAGTGCCGACCTTGATGCAATGTGGAACGTGGTTGCCGAAGGTATTCAAACAATCCTTCGTCGTGAAGGCTATCCAAAACCCTACGAAACACTCAAAGAACTCACTCGCGTTAACACTACAGTTACTGCCGAAAGCATCGCTGCATTTATCGACACACTCAACGTGAGCGACGAAGTGAAAGCCGAACTCAAACGCCTTTCACCACACAGCTACACCGGATATTAATCCACACTTCATAATAGCAAGGAGATGTATCAAAATTCAAAAATTGATACATCTCCTTAGTTTTTACACCCTCTTTTTATACATTTAAGTCACATCTTCAATCAGTCCATTTCGTAAAGTTTACAAAATTTACACCAACCATCTGATATCGCATAATCTACAACCGTTCCTTTGGGAATCAATAACAACGCAGTTCTGTTTCCATCGAATGTGTTATTTTTACATAAAGGAGGATTCTGACAATAGACCGTCAATATTCTCAAATCACAACCCGAAAATGCAGATTCTCCAATCTTAATCATCGAATGTGGAATTTTAACGCTTTTCAAATCCGCACAATCCACAAACGCATAATCCACAACTATTTTAGTGTCGCTTTTCAATTCTAAATCCCCAACCGGCTTTTTCCCTTTATATCCTAAACAACAGTTGCCCAAATACACAATTCCATCAGGATAATTATTTAACCACGCTGTTTGCAAAAAAGCATTCTTCCCAATTTCAATCACAGAGTTTGGGATTTCTAACTTTTTCAATCCTGAACATCCTCTAAATGCTTCATTGGCTATTGCAGTAACCATATATTCCTTGTCATTATATGTTACCTTTGATGGGATTACCACACTATCAACATATTCATTTGCATAATCATGAGGAGACTTGCCTTTATAAGTTACTGCAACTTCTTTTTTAGTAGCATCTATAACCTTATAAAAAATTCCACCAACCTCAAAATCATGTGCAAATGACACCACACCGGCACCAATTGACACTAAACACACAAATAACAAACGTAAAATCATAACCATATCTATTTATTATCATTTAATTATAATCTTTTCAACAGCACCATTGCTGTATTTAATGATATTGATGCCTTTTGTGGGGGCGGTGAGTTTGCGACCGTAGATGTCGTAACGGGCTACTTCTACTGCATCACCAACTACTACTCCTTCAACGCCCACCTCTTTGCATCCATCATATTCATAGATGCCATTGTTAACGAAAACAAGGTCGGCTGTTTGGTTTGAGCCTCCTCCTTGACCGTTATTGAAAATTACCATAGGAGCCACGAGATTATCGGTTGTGGTGAATGACATTTCCCACATTCCACCGGCATTTTTTATCATTTTAGTGCCCGGCCATGAGCCGAGATATTGTTTATTAGAGTTTCCTGCATCCCACACATACGAATAAACGGTAGAGCTACCCCAATTTGTGCCACGATAATAAGCCTTCCACACATATTCATCTCCCGAAGGTTTATCACTTGGGTTATCAGGTGTTTCGGGGTTATCAGGAATTTCACCTGCTCCATCAATAGTTTTTACATAACCATTAGCGTTGTAATAACCACCATTCACCCAAGTGAGGTCTTGGGTTTGCGAACTGCCATTGTTGAATATCAGTCCACCACTGATTTTGTCGGCACCTGAGTAGGTCCATTTCCAAATATTATTACCAAGGTAAGTACAAGCCTGACCGGGCCAAGTACCACCTGTGTAGTTTTTCGTATCGCTCCACACCCATGCTCTAATAGTACCTGCCCAATTTGCAGTATTTTCAAAAAACACAGCTTGTTCACCCTCAGCCATTGTTGGCGGAATCACTTCTTCGGGTTCTTGAGTTGATGGTGCACTGCCACCATTATTTGACGACTCCTCCTCTTCTGTGCCGTCATATGAAGATTGTTTACTACCTGCCGACGATGATGTGTAGATATATTTACCATCTACACCAATTTTGCCCGGAGCTTTTGTTTTATCGGTATTCAACACATACACACGCAAATTACCTTTACCCGAACAAGACACCGAGAGAGTGCCATTGGTTACAGTTTTAGCGTCGCCGGTAACACAATCCACATATGTACCATTCAATATATTTGAAAATGTAGCACCTCCGCTGATTGTAACAAGAGCATACGAATCGGTAGTTGCATCGGTATAACGACGTTTGAACGCAAACGAACCAGAACAGCCGTCGGTACTATATTGTCCTTTGCGAAGTGCAGGCACTGCGGCACGAATTAGGTTTAATCGTTGAATGTGCATCGCCAACGGGTGCGAAAGAGTTGCTGCGATATTGCCAGATGCTCCTGTATATTGAGCAAAGTCAGTCACATTAATATCCCCTTTGATATAGCCACCAAAGTAGGCACGACCAGTTTCACGAAGAGCAGTATTAGGACCATTATCTATAACGCTACCTTTACGGAATTCAATCTCAGAACCATAATAAACACATGGAATGCCACGAAACGAGAACATCAACGATAGGTTTTCAGCCCACACATCTTGTGATTGTGCAAAGCGTTGACTTTCAGGAGCTCCATCGGGTGCATAGTCGTGAGAATCGACATACACCACATTATAAGTAGCATCATTATACAAATTGTCGCCATATTTCACGCTCCATGCTTCGGTAGCACTACGGAAATTCCAGTGCATTGGAAAATCAATAACACTCATACCCGAATATCGGCTATAATCGGGGGTATGATAATTATTACCACTCAAGAATGCATTATTTGAAGTGGGCATACCATTATCATCTTGATCATCAACACCTTGTGCATCGACCGATGTGATATTGGTGTGAGTGCCTTTTTGTCCCTCCATTACCACTATTCCATTCCACGATGTTTCGCTTTCGTCCCACGCATAATCTTTCGATTCTTTCCATGTATAATAATAAGGCGAACAGTTTTCATGATTGCGATATGTCACATTGCGTTCACGAGCACACACCTCGCCATAAATAAAGAATGGACCATTATTACGCTTTGACTTATATTGCTCGGCTAACGCATGGAATTGAGGGATAAATGCTTTATTAAATGTCAATCGAGAAATGTGTCCCGATGTGTCGATGCGGAAGCCGTCAACCCCCATCTTGATAAACTCGCCATAGCATTTCACAAGATAGTTCGACACGTAAGGATTCTCTGTATTCAAGTCAACGCAATCGCCGGCTATCTGTCCATACCAACGTGAATAATCGTCCCAATTCCAACCATTACCCACATGGTGCCAATAATTGTTTACGTCATGATTTTTCCCATCGGTATTTTTCATTTGTGCCAATCGTGCCGAATATTGCTCACCTCCCGGGAGTGATAGATAATTGTCGGGCAATTTACCACCCTGCGATTGTGTGAGAGGGACCATACATTCATCGAGGGTTGCTTGATTTTTAGTCCAGTCGCGAGTAAACAGTTTGCAAAGATTCTCTTCGCCAAAGTTACCGGTGTGATTAAGCACTATATCAAGCACAATCTTCATGCCTCGAGCATGAGCAGCATCGATAAGCGATTGGAACGACACATCTTCACTCTCATAACGATGGTCAACCTTGCTAAAATTCACTGCATGGTAACCATGATAGTCGTAGCCCGACGCATTCTCCACTACTGGGGTAATCCACACAGTTGTAAATCCGAGAGCTTTGATATAGTCAAGTTTTTCGATTAATCCTTTGAAATCGCCACGCCATGCAGGGTCGCCCTGATTGCGTTCTTGGTTATCCCAACATTGAGTGTTGTTACTTGGGTCGCCGTCATAGAAACGAGTTGTCATTACGAAATAAATCGTTTCGTCGCGGAAATCGTTACGCTCACCTATAAAAGTCGCAGCAATTGATTGCAATGAAACTATTGTCATTAAAACAGCACTCGCCAATCTCATAATATTTTTCATGCAATTTTACGTTTTTTCGATGTAAGTATTTAATTGGCACAAAGATAATCAAAATTTATTTCTTTTAAGAACCTGAATAATAAATAATGAGAACTACAACTTTGTTGACACAAAGATTCTTTTTTAGTATTTCACCCCCTCCCGGCTTCGCCGTACTCCCCCTGCAACAAGTGCAAGGGGAGAGTTGAGGCAGACGCATTGAAAGTTGGCATTGCATGAGGTTATGCTTCTGTGTAGCTGAGAACAATGATGCCAATGAGAGCAATCAAGTCAACTTTTATTCGGGTTTAGACAAATATACAGTCATTCAAAATCAGGATAATACCGTCAAAGTCGAGCTGTCCCTCTTTTACAAAGGGGGACGAGGTGCTTGCACCGGAGGGGGTTATAACACTTATGGTTATCAGCAATAACACAAAAGCGAGCCTCGATTGAGACTCGCTTTTGCAGATATTTAAGTGTGCTAAATTATTCAGCGTACTTTTTTACGATTACAGTAGCATTATGACCACCGAAACCAAATGAGTTGGACAATGCTGCGTTTACAACACGCTTTTCAGCTTTGCCAAATGTAAAGTTGAGGTTATAGTCGATATTTTCATCTTTATCCTCAGGATCATGATTGATTGTAGGAGGAACGATATCTTCTTGAACCGATTTTACACTAAATAAAGCTTCGAGAGCACCTGTTGCACCGAGCAAGTGTCCTGTCATTGATTTAGTTGAACTGATGTTCAATTTATATGCGTGATCACCAAACAATTCTTTGATTGCTTTCACTTCCGACACATCACCCACAGGAGTAGAAGTACCATGAACATTGATATAATCAATATCTTCGGGCTTCATTTCAGCATCTTCAAGGGCACTGCTCATTGCGAGAATAGCACCAAGACCTTCGGGGTGCGTTGCTGTCAAGTGATAAGCATCGGCCGACATACCGCCACCGGCTACTTCGGCGTAAATTTTAGCACCGCGAGCTTTAGCGTGTTCGAGTTCTTCAAGAATCAATACTGCCGAACCTTCTCCCATCACAAAACCATCGCGTGAAGCACTAAATGGACGTGAAGCGGTTTCAGGGCTATCGTTGCGAGTTGAAAGGGCGTGCATTGAGTTAAAGCCACCCACACCTGCAGGATAGATTGCAGCTTCAGCACCACCTGTTACCATCACATTGGCTTTGCCAAGGCGAATGAGGTTGAATGCGTCAATAATTGCGTTGTTTGAAGAAGCACATGCCGATACTACTCCATAGTTAGGACCATGGAAACCATATTGCATTGAGATGTGTCCCGATGCAATATCAGCAATCATTTTGGGAATAAAGAAAGGATTGTATTTCGGACCTTGCTCCTCGCCATGAACAGCATAATAGCCGGCTTCTTCTTCAAAAGTGTGAAGACCACCAATACCTGCCGCTACAATAACTCCTACACGATCCTTATTAATGCTTTCGTCTTCAAGATTTGCATCTTCAACCGCTTGCTTCGCAGCTACCAACGCATATTGTGCATATAGGTCGAGCTGACGGATTTTTTTACGATCAAAATGCTCATTTGCATCAAAGTTTTTTACTTCACATGCAAATTGAGTCTTAAATTTCGAGGCATCAAAATGTGTAATAGGTCCGGCTCCACTCACACCTTTAAGGGCGTTGCTCCATGTGGTTTCAACGTCATTGCCGATGGGAGACAATACACCAAGACCGGTTACTACAACTCTTTTTAATTCCATTACTTTTTAAGAGATTGTTGGATATAAATTATGCTTTTTCTGCTTCGATGTAAGCGATAGCGTCGCCAACTGAGCTGATACCTTCAGCTTTGTCATCAGGAATATTGATACCGAATTCTTTTTCAAATTCCATGATAAGTTCTACAGTGTCAAGGCTGTCTGCGCCAAGATCAGTTGTAAATACTGCTGATTCTGTTACTTGATTTTCATCTACACCGAGTTTATCTA
>CAJGDJ010000040.1 GCA_904502025.1 uncultured Muribaculaceae bacterium | reverse complement strand
GACTAATTGAGCAGAGTCAGTTTGATGCTGTTCAAGCTAAAATCAATCGAAGACCTCGAGAATAACTAAATTTTTCTTCTCCAAAAATTGAATTCTTCAAATTATTAAAATAATTTTGCACTTGCTTGTTGACTCTACATTTTTATATAATATCTCTACAGCCTTGCGATTATCGTTTTAATTCCCTAAATTTGCAAAGTATTCTTAGCGAAGAATACACAAAAAAAGACATATTAACTAAGCATTAACTATTATTTCGCGTTCAAAAAAAAGCCTGAGAAACTGATTTTTTGAAAATCGGAATAAATTTGCTTCACGGAAGGTCTAAACTTTTCGTTTACAGCCTTTGTTGATGTTCGCACCTATATGGTGCGGACTATTTGGGCTGTGGACGGGTTTCTTCTCAGGCTTCCCGTGAACGCGAAGGAATGGTCTGCACCATTTCTTTTCCCATTTTTTTGTGATTGATGGTCAATGCAAAATTATCAATCATTATGCCAGGAAATAGAGCCTTAAACGCCGCCAACAGAGCACAACAAGATGAATTTTACACCCAATTAAGTGATATTGAAAATGAACTTCGTCATTATACTGCACACTTCAAGGATAAAGTAGTATTGTGCAATTGCGACGATCCTCGAAAAAGTAATTTTTTCCATTACTTTGCTTACAACTTTGAAAGATTAGAATTAAAACGCTTAATCACAACTTGCTATAAAAACCAAGATGCAGATTTATTCTCATCGTATAGTTCTGATAAGGCAATATCTCTTACTTATAATGGTGATAAAAATGGCAATCGCATTCCTGACCCCGAAGAAATAGGCATCAGAGAGTTAGAAGGAGATGGAGATTTTCGCAGTGCTGAATGTATTGAATTGCTAAAACAAGCCGACATTGTTGTAACCAACCCTCCTTTTTCTCTATTTCGTGAATATGTTGCACAATTAATTGAATACGATAAAAAATTTTTAATAATAGGGAACCAAAATGCTATTTCTTATTCGGACATATTCTCTCTTCTCAAACAAAATAGAATGTGGATTGGATATAAATTCGGAGATATGAGTTTCAGAATTCCCGATCATTATCCCCCAAAAACCACTCGATATTGGGTTGATGAAAATGGCAAAAAATGGAGAAGCATGGGTAACATTTGTTGGTTTACAAATCTTGACATAGACAAACGACACGAGGAACTCATTTTATACAAACAATACAATCCAAACGAATACCCAAAATACGACAATTACGACGCCATTAACATTGGCACAGTAGCCGAAATTCCATTTGACTATTTTGGGGAAATGGGTGTTCCTGTAACATTTTTAGGCAAGCATTGTCCAACACAATTTGAAATAATTGGAAAAATGACAACCACAACAATTGATGAAGATAATTTTGGTTATCCATTCATTAACAATAAACGAATATATGCACGCATTATAATCAAACGTAAACAACCATGAATATAGAATTAAAAGAAATAAGCATTAGGGATTTATTTGAAGGCTATATAAATAACAATGAAAATGGAGTTGTAGGCTATAACGGCAAACTAAACATTCGCCCACCCTATCAACGTGAATTTATATATGACACTAAACAAAAAGAAGCCGTAATAGATACTATTCTCAAAGGTTTTCCCCTAAATGTGATGTATTGGGCTGTATGCGACAACGATCACTTCGAAATAATTGATGGGCAACAACGAACAATGTCTATTTGCGAATTTGTCGCTGGCAATTTCAGCATACCCTACAATAACGATCGTTTGGGTTTTTACAACTTTACCAACGATATTCAAGAAAAAATTCTTGATTATAAGTTAATGATATATTTTTGCACTGGTACTGATAGTGAAAAACTTGAATGGTTTAAGACTATAAATATTGCTGGAGAAGAACTTACAGACCAAGAACTTCGCAATGCTGTTTATTCGGGTTCATGGGTTACCGATGCAAAACGTTATTTTAGCAAAACAAACTGTGTAGCACATGCTATAGGAGGAGACTATCTTAATGGCAGTGCCATACGCCAGGAATATCTTGAAACTGCTATTAAATGGATTTCAAAAGGAGATATTTCAGGATACATGAGCAAGCACCAACACGATGTAAATGCAAATGCGCTATGGCAATATTTCAACTCAATTTTCACATGGATTGAATCATCTTTTCGTCCCACTCGCACCCAAAAACGCATTATGAAAGGATTAAATTGGGGTGAACTTTATGACAATCATAAAGATGATATAATCAATTTGGCTGAATTTAATAAAAAAGTAGAACTATTGTTGCTTGATGATGATGTTACCAATAAAAAGGGCATTTATCAATATCTACTCACTGGGAAAGAAAAGTATTTATCAATTAGAGCCTTTACTGAGGCAATGAAACTTGCCACATATGAACGACAACATCATCATTGCGCCAACGAAGAGTGCCCCAAACACGATCGTGAATTAGACTTGTCTGAAATGGAAGCTGACCATATAACTCCATGGCATGCTGGAGGACGTACAATCTCAGAGAATTGCCAATTACTTTGTCGCGATTGCAATCGTCGCAAATCGGGAATATAGTTTACATCTCATTTTCTCTACTTTTTATTTTGGCAAAATTCCGTGATTAGGGTAGGTTTTCTAATAATTTTCATGGTGGAGGCACTTTTAAGTGATAATTTGTAGGTAGGTTTTGGAATTTTTAATAACTTTGCCAAAATAATACAGAATAATCAATCATATTTCACGATGAACAAAATAGTTGAAAAGGAGTATTTCTCAGAAAAAGTTGCAAAACTCGTGGTAGAAGCTCCACTAATCGCTCGTTCACGTCGTCCAGGGCACTTCGTTATTGTGCGTACCGGCGAACATGGTGAACGCATTCCTTTGACTATCGCTGATGCAGATATCGAAAAAGGAACAATCACCCTCGTTGTTCAAGCGGTGGGCGATTCATCTTCAAAAATTTGTGCACTTAACGCAGGTGATTATCTCACCGATGTCGTAGGTCCACTTGGGCAAGCAACACATATCGCTAATGTGGGCACTGTAGTGTGCTGTGGCGGTGGTGTGGGTGTTGCACCCCTACTTCCTATTATCAAGGCTATGAAACAAGCCGGCAACCGCGTAATCTCGGTTCTTGCTGCTCGCACTAAAGACCTTATCATTCTTGAAGATCAAGTGCGCGAATATTCCGACGAAGTTATTATCATGACCGACGATGGGTCTTACGGCACTAAAGGTCTTGTAACTAATGGTATCGAAAGTGTTATCCAACGCGAAAAGGTTGACCAAGTTGTTACAATCGGTCCTGCCATCATGATGAAATTCGTGGCTCTATTAACTAAAAAATATGAAGTCCCAACAATCTGCTCTCTCAACACTATCATGGTTGATGGCACAGGTATGTGTGGTGCTTGTCGCATCACTGTTGATGGCAAAACCAAGTTTGTGTGTATCGACGGACCAGAGTTTGACGCTCACAAAGTAAACTTTGACGAAATGCTTATGCGTCTTCGTTCTTATAACTAATCCTCAAAGAAATAATCACTATGAGTAAACAAATAACATCGGCTCCTCGTGATGCACAATGGCGCGAAGAGCTACGCAAAAAATATACTGCTAAAGAACGTACTGCGATTGCTCGTGTTAAGATGCCAGAGCTTGACCCTGCCTATCGTGTTACTTGCAACGAAGAAGTAAACCAAGGTCTTAATGCCGAGCAAGCAGTTATTGAGGCTTCTCGTTGTATGGACTGCCCCGATCCTCAATGTATGAAAGGTTGTCCGGTGAGCATCAATATCCCCGGATTTATCAAAAACATTGAGCGTGGCGATTTTCAAGCTGCAGCAGTGGTATTGAAAGAAACAAGTGCATTACCTGCTGTGTGTGGTCGCGTGTGCCCACAAGAAAAACAATGTGAGTCAAAATGTCTCTACCACAAAATGAAGAAAGAGCCGGTTGCAATCGGTTATCTTGAACGCTTTGCAGCTGACACCGAACGCGAAAGCGGAAATATCGCAGTCCCTGCAATGGAAGAGAAGAAAAACATTAAAGTAGCCGTTGTGGGCTCAGGTCCTGCCGGATTGTCATTTGCCGGAGATATGGCTAAACGTGGCTATGACGTTACTGTATTTGAAGCACTCCACGAAATTGGTGGTGTATTGAAATATGGCATTCCCGAATTCCGTCTTCCCAACTCAGTGGTTGAAGTGGAAATCGATGGGCTTCGCAATATGGGCGTTACTTTTGAAAAAGACTGCATCGTGGGTAAAACTATAAGCTACGACAATCTTCACGAAATGGGATTCAAAGGTGTGTTTGTAGCATCAGGAGCCGGATTGCCTCGCTTCATGAACATTTCCGGCGAAAACCTCAATGGGGTGATGTCGAGCAACGAATATCTCACTCGCGTAAACCTCATGGGTGCAGGTCGTGCCGATTGGGACACTCCAGTTCTTCGTGGCAAACGCGTTGCCGTAATCGGTGGTGGCAACACTGCTATGGACTCTGTTCGCACAGCTCGTCGCATGGGTGCAGAGGTAGCTATGATTGTATATCGACGTAGCGAAGACGAAATGCCCGCTCGTGTTGAGGAGGTTAAGCATGCAAAAGAAGAGGGTGTTGAGTTTATGACTCTCCACAACCCTATCGAATATCGTGGCGATGAAAATGGTCGCGTAAATATGATGCTCGTACAACAAATGGAACTTGGCGAACCCGATGAATCAGGTCGTCGTTCTCCAGTTGCTATCGAAGGAGCTATCAAAGAGATTCCTGTTGACTTGGTAATCGTGAGCGTAGGTGTATCACCCAACCCACTTATTCCAAACGCAATTCCCGAACTTGAAATCTCTCGTCGTGGCACAATCGTAGTCAACGAAGAAACAATGCAATCATCACTCGGCGACCTCTATGCCGGTGGCGACATTGTGCGTGGTGGTGCTACTGTAATCCTCGCTATGGGCGACGGACGCCGTGCAGCAGCCGCCATGGCTGAAGCCCTTGAAAAATAACATTTACTCAACACTCTAAATACGACGGTCTCAACAGCAGTGATATTGAGACCGTTTTCTTTTTCTATTTATAGCTATCCGGGAATCGTCGGTAGAGCATCAAAAAGTGGGCTCAGTCGCTGAATTTATGCGATTGAGAGTTCTTGTTGTAAATTACAAGCCCTCTATATATGATTAAATCATTGAAGTAGTGCGAAGCACATGAAAATGTTTTATCGGACACCAATAATAAAATATAAAGCAAGCGAGCCGGCATTGATGATGTCGGCTCGTTCCATATTTAACATTTATCAAATTTTACTTATCTTCCACTTTGTCGCCGGCTTTTTCAAGAACAGCGGCATCAAGAACGGCAATTGTTGTGAGATTGATAATATCACGAACTTCCGAATCCACAGCAATAAAGTGAATAGGTTTATTCAATCCCATTTGGATTGGACCAATAGCCTCAGCCACGCCCAATTCAAGCATCATGCGATATGCTGTATTCGCAGCACTCAAGTTTGGGAATATAAGAGTATTCACATCACGTCCCTTCAAGCGAGAGAATGGGAAGCGGTCATCACGCAATTTCTTATTGAGTGCGTAGTGAACTTGCATTTCTCCATCGATTGGCAATTCAGGATAAGATTGTTGCATTTTTTCTACTACTGAATGAACTCGTTGACATTCTTTTTCACAGTTAGAACCGAAATTGCTATACGACACCATTGCCATAACCGGATCGTGAGCAAAATATTCTACCGAGTGGCGAGCCAAACGTGCGATATCAAACAATGTATCTTCATCATTATTTTGATTAATCATTGTATCAGCGAGGAAGTATGTGCCACGTTTGGTATTCATGATGTGCATTGTTGCGAAGTGGTTGTAACTTGGACGAATACCCACAACCTCTTTTGCGATTTCGCCTGTTTGATGACTGCTTGAATATGTTCCTGCGATAAACGCATCAGCTTCGCCAGTTTCGACCATCATCATACCGAAGTAGTTGCGGTCAAACATTTTTTCAAGAGCTTCGGGATAAGTCAAGCCTGCACGTTGACGTTTTTCGGCAAGGATAGTTGCAAAACGATGACGACGATCTGCCTCACGGTCATGACGAAGATTTACTATTTCAAGACCTTCGATATTCACGCCAAGACGAGCAGCACGCTTTTCAATCATCTCTTCATTACCCAACAAAATTGGGGTACAAATACCTTGACGAGCCGACGACACAGCCGCACGGAGCATATTGTCGGTATTTGCCTCGGCAAACACCACTCGTTTTGGGTTTTGTTTTGCCTCATCAGTAAATCGACGCATCAACTTATTGTCATACCCCATCAATTGACGAAGTTTTGCACAATATGCGTCCCAGTCAGCAATAGGACGACGAGCCACTCCCGACTCCATAGCTGCCTTAGCAACAGCAGGAGCCACAGTTGTAAGCAAACGAGGGTCAAGAGGTTTTGGAAGAATATAGTCGGCACCAAATTTAAGTGCAGTCATATTGTAAGCGGCGTTCACAACCGATGGCACCGGCAGTTTTGCCAACTTTGCAATAGCACGCACAGCTGCAAGTTTCATATCTTCATTAATTGCAGTTGCCCCTGAGTCGAGTGCTCCACGGAATATATATGGGAATCCTAACACATTATTGATTTGATTAGGATAATCCGAGCGTCCGGTAGCAAAAATCAAATCGGGACGTGAAGCTATTGCAACATCGTATGCTATTTCAGGGTCGGGATTTGCAAGAGCAAACACGATAGGATTTTTAGCCATCGATTGCACCATTTCGGCTGTAACCACATCTTTTACCGAAAGTCCAAGGAACACATCGGCATCTTTCATTGCTTCTTCAAGAGTGTCGATATCACGGTCGGTAGCAAATTCGAGTTTTTGAGCGTTAAGGTTTTTGCGTTTTTTGTTCAACACACCCTTACTGTCGCACATCACCACATTTTCGGGTTTAATACCAAGTGCAATATAAAGACGAGTACATGACACAGCCGCTGCACCAGCTCCATTTACAACCAATTTTGCTTCTTCAATCTTTTTCCCTTGAAGTTCAAGAGCATTAAGCAATCCGGCAGCCGAGATGATAGCAGTACCATGTTGGTCGTCGTGCATTACAGGAATATTACACTCCTCTTTCAAACGACGCTCAATTTCAAAACATTCGGGAGCTTTTATATCTTCAAGGTTGATACCACCAAACGTTGGCGATATACCTTTTACGATTTCAATAAATTTATCGGGGTCTTTTTCATCTACTTCGATGTCAAAGCAATCAATACCGGCAAATATCTTAAACAACAATGCTTTACCCTCCATTACGGGCTTACCTGCGAGGGCTCCTATATCGCCAAGACCAAGCACTGCCGTACCATTTGAGATTACAGCAACAAGATTTCCCTTACTTGTATATTCGTATGCGTCCTCGGGACGTTGTTCAATTTCGAGACATGGATATGCAACCCCCGGTGAATATGCGAGAGCCAAATCACTTTGTGACGAATAAGGTTTTGTTGGAACCACTTCGATTTTTCCGCACTTACCTTCGCGGTGGTAATCGAGAGCCATTTCTTTTGTTACCTTTGGCATAATTTTAATATTTTAAGACTATGTTGTGAGTGTTATTAATTCAATAATTTTGTGCGATTTTGCAACCGTTTTCTCATATCGCCCACAAAGTTAGTAAAAAGAATTTAATCCACGATATATTTTCAAGAAAAAATATTTACATTTTGTAAGCAAAACGCTATTTTTGTTAATATTTTTCAACAAATAAACAGCTTTTACTATCATTTTGCATGTGGTGTTTTTTTTATTTTTAATTTTATCGCATTTATTCAAATAATAACTAAATTTGCATTACAAAATTACACTCCTATGACGAATCTTGACATCAACGAAATCTATAATGCACAAAAGGTGTTGAGTGGCGTTTTGCGTAAAACACCATTGGTGTGGTCGCGTCGCATCAACCCCGATGCCAATATTTATATCAAACCCGAAAATATGCAATACACCGGGTCATTTAAGTTGCGTGGAGCATATTACAAAATATCACAACTCACCGACGAAGAGAAATCACGAGGGGTAATTGCCTGTTCTGCAGGCAACCACGCTCAAGGCGTTGCTTTCGGGGCTTCACACAATGGCATCAAAGCATTGATATGCCTCCCTGCCGGTGCCCCTATCTCAAAAGTTGAAGCCACAAAAGGTTATGGAGCAGAAGTGTGTTTAGTTCCGGGAGTATATGACGATGCCTACCAAAAGGCTCTTCAGCTTCGCGATGAAAAGGGTTATACTTTTGTTCACCCCTTTGACGACCCAAAGGTTATTGCAGGACAAGGAACAATAGGACTTGAAATTCTTGAAGATATGCCCGACGTCGAGGCTGTAATCGTGCCAATCGGAGGAGGTGGATTAATATCAGGAGTAGCATTTGCCATTAAAACATTGCGTCCTGAGATAAAAGTGTATGGAGTGCAATCATCGGGAGCTCCCAGCATGGCAACTTCGCTTCAAGAAGGCAAAATACAACACTTATCTACAGTGTCAACCATAGCCGACGGTATTGCCGTCAAAGAACCGGGCATCAATACATTTGAAATGTGCAACAAATATGTTGATGAAGTAGTTACAGTAAGCGACGACGAAATTGCAGCTGCGATTCTTGCCCTGCTTGAACAACACAAAATTGTTGCCGAAGGAGCAGGAGCCGTATCAATTGCCGCAGCAATGTTTAACAAACTCCCAATCAAAGGGAAAAGGGTTGTTTGCCTTGTGTCGGGGGGCAATATTGATGTTACAACCCTGAGCCGCGTCATCACTCGTGGATTATCAAAAAGTGGTCGCAACTATACTTTCAAAATCGACCTTTACGACAAGCCCGGACAACTATCGGGCGTGTGTAACATTATTGCCGACTTAGGAGGAAACATTCTTTCTGTTTCACATGAACGCATAAACGCAAGTGCCGAAATCAATGGTTGCATACTTCGCATCGAACTTGAGACTCTCAACAACGAGCATATAAATACAATCAGGACCGGACTAACAAATTCGGGATATTGCGTGTTAAATTAATACGCAATACTCGTAAAAAACGCTCCAAAATTGCCATTAGATTGGTATTTTTGGCTTATTTTTACGTATCTAATTTATTATCCGAGTAAATTAATTTACTTTTGCACAAATTTTAAGGTACACATAAATTATATATATGAAAAAAATCGTTCTAAAATCACTAATTGCATCATTGTGTTTCGGAGCATCACTCCATTCATTTGCACAAGATGCTAATTATAACGACACACTTAAATTGTCGCTCGACCAATGTATCTCTATCGCATTAAGTGAAAATCCATCAATCAAAGTTGCCGACATGGAAATCGAGCGAATGGATTACTCTAAAAAAGAAGTAATCGGACAATTGCTACCATCTATCAGTTTTGCCGGTCAATACAGTCGCACTTTAGAAAAACAAACGATGTATCTTAACATGGGAGCATTAACCGGTGGAAGTAGCGAAAGCAAGCCAAGTGGCATCAAAATGGGTCTTGACAATTCATATACTGTAGGATTCTCAGCATCATTACCATTGATAGCTCCTCAATTATGGAAATCACTCAATCTTAGCGACACGCAAATATTGCAAAGCATTGAAACTGCACGCAAATCGCGTCTCGACCTAATAAATCAAATCAAATCGGCTTATTACACATTGTTGCTTGCCCAAGATTCTTACCTCGTGATTCTTGACAGCTACGAAAATGCAAAAGTTACTCACGACATCTATTCAAAGAAACACGAATTAGGAGCAGCTTCTGACTATGACGTTCTTCGCACATCTGTTGCTGTAAAAAACGTTGAACCCGAACTATTACAAGCCGAAATAACCGTAAAGCAAGCTAAACTTCAAATGGCAATATTAATGGGCATCGACGTTGCCGTTCCTTTTGAACCAACAAACGCTCTTGCCGATTACGAAAAAACAATGTATAACGACGTCCTTTCTATAAATCGTTCAATCGACCAAAACTCCGACTTGAAGATGCTCGATTTGCAGACTCAAACGCTCAACGACGCCCTCAAGATTCAAAAAATGGCATGGTATCCTACTTTAGCACTCAGTGCCAATTACAACTGGACATCAATGTCTGACGGCAATCCATTTAAGGATTTACGCTGGAGTCCATATTCAACCGTTGGACTTTCTCTCTCTCTCCCCATATTCCAAGGCGGACAACGTTATTATAAAATCAAACAAGCAAGGATTCAAGTTGATGAAATGAAATGGCAACGTGAAAACCTTGAACGTTCAATCAATATGCAAGTTGATTTGGCAATCGACAACATTAACAAGAACGTAAAACAAATCGCGTCAAGTGCCGAAAACGTAAAGCAAGCCGACAAAGCCCATGAAATCATGGAAAAAAGCTTCAAAATCGGAGCGGCATCTTATCTTGATCTTCGTGATTCGGAACTTGCTCTTACCCGCTCACGTCTTGCCTATTACCAATCAATCTACAACTATTTGATTGCAAATAGCGATCTTGAACGTCTATTGGGCAACGCTGATATTGAACGATATACTACAGAGAACTAACTTTTATTCATGCCATAATCTCAAATTTGAAAAAAAATCATTTCTCATGAAAATATATAGTAAATCTTTAATTTATTTAGCAATTGCTACTTCAATGGTGGCATGCTCATCAAAAGAAGAACAAACAGCTCAAACAGCTGAAGTTGAAGAACTCCCAATGGTTGATGTGTTGCAGGTTTCAGCACAAGACGTTGCACAAGTGAATGAATACACAGCAACAGTCGAAGCCGATAACATCAATAACATCACACCGGCATCGCCCAATCGCATCAAAAGCATTCTTGTTGATGTTGGTTCTCAAGTGCGTCGTGGTCAAACCCTCGTTATCCTCGACCAAGCCAACACCGACCAACTAAAAGTGCGTCTTGACCTTGCCCAAGTAGAATATGACCGTGCAAAAAATCTACTTGAAATCGGTGCTGGCACACAACAAGCCGTTGATCAAGCGAAAAGCAATCTCGATGGGCTAACAAGCCAATATAACAACTTAATGGAAAACACTGTGCTCACATCTCCTATCAATGGCGTTGTTACAGCTCGCAATTTTGACCCGGGCGATATGTGTGGAAGTGCTCCAATTTTGGTTATAGGACAACTAAGCCCCTACGTTAATGTAATGATCAACGTTACCGAAAATGATTACGACAAAATCAAAAACGGCATGGAAGTAGGTGTTACTTTTGATGGATTTCCCGGTGAGACTTTCACAGGTAAAGTAAAACGCATTCACCCAACAGTCAACCCATCAACACGCACGTTTACTGCCGAAATCAGCATAAACAACCCACAACAACGCATCAAACCGGGCATGTTTGCTCGCGTAGTTATCAACTTTGGCACTGCTAACCACGTTGTTGTTCCCGACCGTGCCATCGTTAAACAAACCGGCTCAGGTAATAAATATGTATATGTTTACAACAACGGCACTGTATCATTTAACAAAGTGGAACTTGGTCAACGTCTTGACAATGCCTACGAAGTAATTTCAGGTGTTGAAAATGGTGCATACGTTGTGATTTCGGGACAATCTAATCTTATTGATGGGGCAAAAGTTCAACTTCTCAACCATGACACTCAAATCAATACTGCCAACGTTGACTCTACCTCTACAAAATAATAATCTACAAACATATTAATCTCAACATAATATAATATAACTATGAGTTTATATGCAGGTGCGGTTAAACGACCTATTATGACAACGTTATGCTTCGTTGCCGTTACAATTTTAGGTTTGTTCTCGCTTTCTAAACTTCCTATCGACCTTTACCCTGATATTGAGACAAATACCATAATGGTAATGACCACTTATCAAGGTGCAAGTGCTCAAGACATCGAACAAAATGTAACTCGTCCGCTTGAGAACACTCTCAATGCGGTTGAACATTTGAAGCATATCACATCTAAATCACGTGAAAACATCTCAATAATCACTCTCGAATTCGAGTTTGGATACGATATTGATGCGTTGACCAACGATGTTCGCGACAAACTCGATATGGTTGAAAGTGCATTGCCCGACGATGCCGAAAACCCCATCATCTTCAAGTTTAGCTCCGACATGATTCCTATCATGATGCTTTCGGTTCAAGCCGAAGAAAGCATGCCCGGGCTTTACAAAATTCTTGATGATGCGGTAGTCAACCCATTAGCACGTGTTGATGGCGTTGGTTCGGTATCAATCTCAGGTGCTCCTAAACGTGAAGTTCACATATATGTTGACCCTGTGCGTCTTGAGGCCTACAACCTTTCAATCGAAACAATTTCCGGAATCATTGCCGCTGAAAACCGTAACGTTCCCGGTGGTTCATTCGACATCGGTTCCGACACCTATTCATTACGTGTGCAAGGCGAATTTGCATCACCCGAAGAAATGAGTAATATCGTCGTAGGCTCATTCGGTGGGAAAAATATCTACCTAAAAGATGTAGCCAGAGTCGATGACTCTCTTGAAGAACGTGCTCAACAAGCATATACCGATGGAAAGAAAGGTGCAATGATTATTATTCAAAAACAATCAGGAGCCAACTCGGTTGAAATCTCAAACAAAGTGATTGAGATACTTCCATCTTTACAAAAACGACTTCCTGCCGACGTAAAACTCGACATGATTGTTGATACTTCCGACAATATTCGCAACACAATCGACTCTTTGGTTGAAACAGTATTATACGCATTGTTATTCGTCGTGATTGTAGTGTTCTGTTTCCTCGGTCGTTGGCGTGCAACAATGATTATCTGTATCACAATTCCGATTTCGTTGATTGCATCATTTATCTACCTCGCAATTACCGGAACAAGCCTTAACATTATTTCTCTATCATCGCTATCAATCTCTATTGGTATGGTGGTTGACGATGCGATTGTGGTTCTTGAAAACGTTACAACCCACATCGAACGTGGGAGCCACCCTAAACAAGCCGCAATTCATGGGACAAACGAAGTGGGCATCTCTGTAATTGCATCAACACTCACTTTGATTGCCGTATTCTTCCCATTAACATTGGTAACCGGCATGACAGGTGTGATGTTTAAGCAACTTGGTTGGATGGTAACAATCATGATGATTATCTCTACCACATGTGCGTTATCTCTCACTCCAATGCTTTGCTCTCAATTACTTCGCAAAGATGTTAAACATGGTAAACTTTACAAACTATTCTTTACCCCAATCAGCAATGGGCTTGATGCCGTTGACCGTGCCTACGGACGTGCTCTCGAATTCGTGGTTCGACACAAAATGTCAACTATTATAGTTTGTACTGCAATCTTTATTGCATCAATCTTCCTTTTGAAATTTGTAGGAACTGAGTTCTTCCCTACCGGCGACAACGCTCGTCTTGGAGTATCGCTCGAACTTCCTATCGGCACTCGCGTTGAGATTGCCGACGAAGTTTCAGCTCGTCTTGCGAAAGAATGGAAAGAGAAGTATCCCGAAATCGAAGTGCTTAACTACACTACCGGACAAGCTTCAAGCGACAATACTTATGCTTCACTCCAAAACAACGGCTCGCACATTGTGTCAATGAACATCAAACTCTCAAGTTCGGAAGATCGCGAACGCGGTATCGTTGAAATAGCCGACCTCATGCGTAAAGACCTCAAGCATTATCCTGAATTCAAAAAAGCACAAGTAAACGTCGGTGGAGGCGGTGGTGGCATGGGAGGTCAATCTACCATTGACTATGAAATATATGGTTACGACTTTGCACAAACCGATACCATTGCCCAACAATTAAAACGCGTCCTTGAAGGCATTAAGGGGACTGCCGACGTATATATTTCACGTTCTGACTATCAGCCTGAATATCAGGTGGATTTTGATCGCGAAAAATTAGCAATCTATGGACTTAACCTTCAAACAGCCGCAATGTATCTTCGCAACCGCATCAATGGTAGCATAGCATCACTCTATCGCGAAGATGGTGAAGAATATTACATTAAAGTAATGTATGCTCCCGAACATCGCACTTCAATTGAAGATATTGAAAATATCCTCATCTACAGTGCAAATGGAAATGCGGTGAGAATTAAAGATGTGGGAACTGTTGTTGAACGATTTACACCACCTACAATCGAGCGTAAAGACCGTGAACGCATCATCACAGTAAAAGCAACTATATCGGGGGTACCTATGAGTGAAGTTGTTGCAGCTTCACAAGCTCAAATTGATAAAATGGATATACCTACAGGTATCGCTATTGAGCTTGCAGGTAGTTATGAAGACCAACAAGAATCATTCTCCGATTTGTTGACTCTCGGCATTCTAATTATCATCCTTGTTTATATCGTAATGGCTGCACAATTTGAATCATACGTTTACCCAGGCATCATTATGACTTCTCTGCCATTCGCATTTACCGGTATTTTTGGGCTATTATTCCTCACCGGTCAAAATCTAAATGTGATGTCAATGATTGGTGCTATTATGTTGATTGGTATCGTAGTAAAAAATGGTATTGTGCTCATCGACTACATTACTCTCAACCGAGAACGAGGAATGTCAATACGTCATTCGGTAGTAAATGGTGGGGAATCTCGTCTTCGCCCTATCGTAATGACAGCCTTAACCACTATCCTTGGGATGGTGCCAATGGCAATCGGATCGGGAGAAGGAGCCGAAATGTGGAGACCTATGGGGGTTGCCGTTATCGGCGGTTTGACATTCTCTACATTCTTGACTTTGTTCTACACTCCTGCTCTATACTGTGTATTTGCTGCAGTTGGCGTGAAACGCACTCGTCGCAAACTTCGTAAAGCAAACAACAAATAATAATTCATAACACTCCACGCAACTCAATGCTACAATGGCATTGGGTTGCGATAAACAATAAATTCGACAACAATAATGAAATCAATATTAATAACATTTGACCAAGCCTACTACGAACGCATCGTTGAAATGCTCGAGTTCAACAACTGCCGTGGCTTTACTGCATGGCAAGAAGTTCAAGGTCGTGGAAGTAAAACAGGCGAGCCACACTATGGCTCTCACGCTTGGCCCTCACTTGCTTCGGCTATCATTACTATAGTTGAAGACCATCGAGTTGATAACATACTCAAAACTCTTCATCAAATGGACGTTGAAACCCCAAAATTAGGACTTCGTGCATTTGTGTGGAACATAGAAAATTCAATTTAATGCAAAAATATTTGCACGATTACGGAAAAGTTATTACCTTTGCACCCGTAATCCTTGCGCGCGTGGCGTAATTGGTAGCCGCGCTAGACTTAGGATCTAGTGTCGTGAGACGTGGGGGTTCGAGTCCCTTCGCGCGCACAAAGACCAGTCATCATTGATGATTGGTCTTTTTTTGTGGATAACAACGATAACAGAGGATAACACGATAACAAGGATAACATTCTAATTAGGGGCATGTGTAGGACACTATTCCCAAGTCAACACCACATTCTTAGTATTTTATTATATTGGTGTCCGATAAAACTTTTACAAGGGCAAATGCATGCGAAGCACGGGAGAGCGTAGCGTCTATAATAACCAAGGGTTGAGCGAAGCGATACCCCCGGAAAGGAAATAATCAATCCTCCTCTCCAAACCGTCCGGAGGACGGGAATGGTGTAAATGTCGTGATTTATGCTATATGATTATTTCGCGTCAGACGCATTTGTGTAGATTGTAATAACCGGAGGTTTCGGTCTTTGACCTCAACCTCGCGGTTATTATAGACGCTTCGCTTTCATGTGCTTCGCACTACTTCAATGATTTAATCATATATAGGGGGCTTGTAAATCGCAAAAAAGAATTATTGGTGTCCGATAAAACTTTTTCAAAAGCAATAGCAAT
>CAJGDJ010000039.1 GCA_904502025.1 uncultured Muribaculaceae bacterium | reverse complement strand
GGCTTCGGTTGTCATGGGTGATGACATTTCAACTACCATGCCATTGAGGTTGCACACCACAATCGCTGTGATTTCTTGCGATGATGACACTGTGATTTCTTGTGAAGCGGCATTATAAGCGATTGACAAAGCATCGTTTTCAGCCAACACATCTTCAACTCCCGAGGGCTCTACCTCAAAAACGCCTTTTTCAAATGTGGAATAAGGGTAATTGTCAACTGTAGGGCTACTTTTCAGATACACTTCAAGATTATTGGCGGTTTGTTTACCAAAGGTTATCTTGCGAATGTCGCCGATTGAATAGGATTTAACTTTTCCTCCTCCATGTAGAGTGAGATACTTCGGTGTGTCGGCCATCGCCACGATGGCGACAAGCATCAAAATGGAAGTAATTAATTTTCGCATAAGGTTATTATTTATAGATTATTGATTTTTATATAATCTACAAATGTATATATAATTAATTACCCCCCCCCGATTTTACATTCTTTAACATTTATTTTCTGTATATTTTCCTAATGTCATTTCCTAAAAAAGGTTGTCAGATAAAGGTCGGTTAAGTTTACAATTTACTGATTAGGTTTACAAAGGTGGTTGTTACTTTCTCATTCACGCCATAATAGACACAATCTATTATCGCATAGATTTTATGAGTTGGAGGGTGTGTAAAGGCATCATATCTTTGCATCAGAAATAATAATTGATAACAATCAAACTGACATAGATATGAAAGCAAGACATCTTAATTTTAACGAGTTTTCAAAACAAGTTGCGAATCCTCACAACCTTAGTAATTGGCAATTTCTTGGCGACCGTCCTGCCATTGTTGACTTTTATGCTTCGTGGTGTGGTCCATGCAAAATGCTTGCTCCCGTGCTCGATGATGTAGCACGTGATTATGACGGCAAAGTAGATGTTTATAAAATCGATGTTGACAAAGAACCGGCATTGGCAAACGCATTCAAAGTGCGAAGCATTCCCACTCTACTTTTTATCCCACGCGAAAAACTCCCAGTAATATCTCGTGGAGCGATGAGCAAAACCGACCTCGTTGACGCAATCAACACTCATCTATTATAATATTAGAACCAACTATTTTTCCATACAACTAAACTTTTTTAGCGATATGTCGTGATGACATGTCGCTTTTTCTTTTGCGTCCTTTCATAATCATTCAATTCATATTATTTTTGCATTATGGAACTATGTGTATTGGTTGATAATGTTTCCGGGGTGCATGATGGGCTGATTGCCGAGCATGGATTTTCGATGTGGTTGAATATTGATGGCGAACAATGGCTTATTGATACCGGAGAGAGCGATGCGTTTGCACAAAATGCCACACTTCTTGGTATTGATATTGCCAAGATAGACTATCTTGTTTTATCGCATGGACATCGCGACCATTGCGGTGGGCTTGAAACGTTTCTCTCGCTCAATGATAAGGCTAAAATATACGTATCGGCAAACATCAAAAATAATCGCTACTACTCAACTCGTCGAGGTATAAAACGCAACATTTCGCTCAATCATTCACTCATTAAAAAGCAATCCCATCGATTCATTTTTATTGACAACGACACCAAACTAAACAATCATATAAGTCTTATATCATCATTCTCATCAACACACACCAAACCTCTTGCCAACGACACCCTCTTGGCGAATGACTCGCCCGACGATTTTAATCATGAAATTGCTATTGCAATAACAACAAGAAATGGCATTATAATCATTTCGCCTTGCTCTCACAATGGCGTGCATAACACCCTTGATGCCTGTTCGCATTTAGGTTGCATCACCCACTACATCGGCGGCACTCATCTTGTTGATGACTTTGAAAGTAATGATGAATTACTCACATTAGCAACAACACTAAAACAACACTATCCCAACCTCACATTGATTACGGGACACTGCACCGGTAACTGTGCAAAAAACATACTCCAAGAGGTACTAAATGACAAATTCATTGAATTTTACACCGGTTTTTCCCTAAATATTGATTAAAATCACTATCTTCGTGGAATAAATTGAATAATAACTTTAAATCAAAAATATGAAATCAAGACTTTTACATCTGTTAGCATCGGCATTTTTGCTGACTATTATTGCAGGCAACGTATTTGCTGCAAATCCTAAACGCGAAATGCGTTCTACATGGCTCACATTAGTTTCAAACATTGACTGGCCATCGACCAAAGGCACAAGTGCGTCGGCTCAAGCCGCACAAAAACAAGAATTAATCGCCTATCTCGACAATCTTGAAGAACTTAACATGACTTCAACTTGTTTGCACATTCGCACAATGGGCGATGCAGCATATCCATCGGAATATGCACCTTGGTCAAGTTATATTTCCGGTACTCGTGGAGTGAGTCCGGGTTGGGACCCATTGGCATTTTTCGTTGAAGAATGTCACAAACGTGGTATCGAAGCATACGTGTGGTTGAACCCTTATCGTTGGAGTAGCAGCGGTTTGAATGCTTGGTCAACAGAAAAAGACTTAGAATGGAAAAACAACGATATGCTCATCGTTGGCGACAATGGCACTTATGTAACATTCAACCCTGCTCTAAAAGAGACTCGCGAACTTATCGTAAATGTCATTAAAGAAATCATTGACAATTATGCAATCGACGGCATGTTGTTTGACGACTATTTCTACCCAAGTGGTGGCACTACCGAAGGTTCAAGTGCACCCGACTACGCTGATTATATAGCAAGTGGCACCACAATGTCGATGGGTGATTGGCGCCGTCGCAACGTAAATGATATGGTTGCCGACTGTTATAAAATCATTAACGAGACACGCCCTGATGTACGTTTTGGTATCGGTCCTGCCGGTGTTTCAAGTAAATCAGCAAGCAAATACGGACTTCCATCTATTTCTTCTTATGGTGCAAGTGCAAGCGATTGGCAATATGATCAAATTTATTGCGACCCGTTGACATGGATGTATGAAGGAACAGTTGATTTTATTTCACCCCAACTTTATTGGGAAACAACCCACTCAACCAATGGTTATGAAGAATTAACACATTGGTGGAGCGATGCTGCCGACAAACTAAAATGTCACTATTATGCAAGCCAAGCCTCATACAAAATTAGCAACTCGGGCTGGGGTGTAAATGAAATGATTAAACAAGTAAACCACAACCGCACTTATGTAAAAAACAATAATTGCGGTAGCATTTATTACAACACAAATACGTTCAAGAGTGGCATGAGTTCTCTTAAAGACAACGTGTATTCAACACCTGCTTTAACTCCTGAAATCACTTGGAAGAAGGGTGATAATTATAGCGCCGTTTCTAATTTGAAATATAACGCCGGCACATTGACATGGGACGCAACAGAGAATGGCAACGCGATTATTCGTTACACTGTATATGCTGTGCCTATGTCGGTAACTATCGATGAAGCCAAAGCAGCCGATGGCGACGGATTTGACGGGCAATATCTTCAAAAAGTTGTTTACGGCACATCATACACTCTCGACAGCGACAAGCAAGCAAACTATTGGTATGTTGTGAATGTGTTTGACGGCTATGGTCACGAACACGAATCGGCAATCGTAAACTATCCTGAGGGCGACTCTGAAGTGGCTACACTCATCGCTCCTATCAATGGTGCGACAGTTGCATGGAGTCAAGAATTTTCTTGGAGCAATATCTCTGATGCGACTTTCACTCTTGAAATTTCCGACAACGAAGCATTCTCAACTATTGTGTTGCAACAAAAAGGCATCACTACCAACTCGGCAACTATTGACCTCGGCGACCTCGAATCAACAAAAACATATTATTGGAGAATTCGCACTGCCCAAACCAACAAACTTGAATCGGTGAGCAAAGTGGAATCATTCGTAACCACCACTCGCCCGGCTGCTCCTAAAACAACTCTTATCGCCCCCGACGATGAGGCACAATTAGACGAAGATATCACTTTCTCTTGGAGCAAAGTGGAATGCGATGAATACACCATCGAAATATCGGCTCAAAAAGATTTCTCAAACATTCTTTACAAAAAGACATTGACCGAAACATCACTCCCATTCACTTTGTCAATTTTAGGCAAAGGCACATTCTATTGGCGAGTGGTAACATCGGGCAACGCATTGAACGATACTTACTCTGATGTGCGCTCATTTGAAATCACCAAAATTTCAGTAGGCAACTTCGAACCCGGATATTCAATCAAACTCGACAAAGATAATGACTCATACGAAAAAGTGGGCGATCTCTCTATCAATAGCATTTGGTTCCGTTCGGTTCACGATGATTACAAAAACATCACTTTTGGCAATGATGGTTCGTTCAACCGTTCATTCTGTGCAGTAGGTAATGCAGTTTATATGGCAGGACGCTCTGAAAACTCAACAGGTGCAACTATCTACCTACGCAAGTTTGACGGCACAACAGGTGAAATATTGGGTGACATCATCTTAGGCGATGAGGGTAAAGTAGCATACTACCCATGCAATAGTGTTGACAAAGATAGCAAAGGAAATATCTGCATCTCCAACCTATCGCTCAACATCAAGTCAACACCTATCAAATTACACCTCGTTAACCTTGAAACAGGCGAATTAACCGAAGTAGCGTCATTGACATATAGTGGATCGACATCACGTTGCGACCACATCACATTGACTGGCGATGTTGCAGAAGGGAACTTTACTGTCTATGCTGCATTTGCAAAAGCAAAAGTTGTGGTTCGTTGGAATTACGAAAATGGCGTTCAAAAATCACAAGAGGTTTGCACGCTCACTCTTAATCCATCAAGTAAGAGCACTCTCGGAACAGCTCCTCGCATAATATTAATTGACGACAATTCATTCTTTATTCGTGGTGGCGAAACCGAATGGGCTCGCCACAACTTCTCATCGGGCAAAGTTGCCGACTCATTCAACAACAATACATCACTCAAACCTATCGCCGGCGAAGCCAATGGTGGCACATTGTTTACACTCAACGATGTAAACTACTTCGTCTATCCTTACGCCGATTACACCGACCCCGTAGGCTATCAATTCAATATGGTAAAAGCCGATGACAACCTTTCATTCTCATCAATGGAATTAATGTGGACATTCCCACAAGATGGCATGGGGGCTATTAACAGCACAACATATCAAGCCGATGCCGACTATGTGCAAACAGCTACCGATCGTGTAATGTTGTATGTATTTGTTCCTGGTAATGGCTTATGTGCTTATGAAATTGCCGACAATTCAGTGAGTGGCGTTGAAAATTGCACATTGGGTACTTCAAACGCTACCGAAGTAGCACGCTACGACATTCACGGCCGCATGCTCTCTCAACCTACTAATGGCATCAACATCGTAAAAATGAGCGACGGCTCAGTAAAGAAAGTTATCGTTAAATAACGCAATTTTCAACTATTCTATATATACCACGAAAGCCACCGATTTGGTGGCTTTCGTGTATTTAATATGTGGCTTCTGTATTTTGACGGGATACAGTAATAAGCAATGTTGAATTTGGGATTTTCTTACAAAACTGAGATTCTATAACAATTCTTTTTTTAGAATATTTTTACACCCGACTGTTACCTGTGATATTATTTCTAAACAACGTTCTTTTTTTATTTTAATACTTTGACCTACGGTTAAAACATCATTTAACGTTGGATTCCCATTCATATTTACCGATGTGGCATGTTCTCCATTGCAACCAATTGGGCTATGTGTCAAATCGTATGCCGGAGCAAGATGCCATTTATTATCCCGATATATGAAACTGAAATTTTTGGCATGGTCATCTTTATTTTCAGTTACAATATTGAAAACCATTCGACGAAACATTTCCTCAACTTGCAATGGGTCTTGCGTCAGAAATCCGGTAAGATGCAACAATGTGCGATAATCGAGCATTGGCTGATGAATTGACTCATTAAGAAGTGCTCCTGCAGTTGCTATATGCAATCTTTGTCTGTCATCAAGGTCAAAACGCTTGGTGGCAAAATATTTATTTTCCAATAATTTAAAATCGGGAACCGTTATTCCACTATTACGAGCCGCAATATTGTAGTTATATTCCATCTTTCCCATGTCGTGTGGGTCGTAAGTGTGCCTAAATTTTACAATCCAATTACCCTCATTGTCATGATATAAACATTTTGGACGGCAACCTCCTGAATTTCCACTATTGAAATACAATACATCAATATTGTTATTATTACTATCGGACAACACTTCAAGTGCCATTTCTTGTAGTTGTTGAAGTTGTGGTAATGTTTTCTGCTCATTTGGCATTATTTCAGGAATATAACATAACGCACCCATTTCCGATGTTCCCACTATGCTTAACCTTTGAATAGGAGTTAGTGTGGTTTCATCGATATTTTGTTTTCGAAGCATGCGGTTGAGCAGGTATCTGCCATATCCATCGGGCAAACTATCTTCAAATATTCCAAAATTACCCCAAAATGGGGTTTCTTTCGCTATAAAAAGTTCTGGTTTAAGAGGCAATTCAATCGGAGATATTGAAAAACCATTAATTAGCCAATCTTCTTTGTATTGAAATGCACATTTTTTTCCGTCGGGAGTCATTGTCAAACGACCGACAATTCGATTGTGATACATTACATTTAGTGCATTAATCGCTTTCATTATTTGCTTCCTCGTTGACGATTTTTATTTCGATTTATTTCTTCAAGCTCTTCTATTGTAGAATACCGTGGTTCGGAAAGTAAATTTTTCACATCATCGGTATATCCCAATGCCTTGGCTATAGCTACATATGCTTGTAGCGAAATAGAATGCTGTTGCTCCCACTTTGCGATAGTTGGAGCAGGAACTCCACTGAATTCAGATAATGCCCTCCGTGATAAATTTTGTTCTAACCGACGACGTTTTGTGTTTCGAGCAAGTATTTCACATAATTCCGTGGGAGTCTCCGTTTCAAACGTATATAACATAACAGATACAGTAATATTTATTATTGAATATATCTCAATTTAATAGATACAATAATATCCATTGCAAATGTAGTAAATTTATTTTTATCTTCGATGATTTTGACGGAGAAATTTACAACGCAATAAATTAAAGTTTGAACTATTTTTCTCTTGTTATTGTGTGTTTTTTATTTTTAATTGTGAGTTATAATAGTTCGACGTAAATATGTTTCGCCTTGGCAAAGTGCAAATTTAGACAAGTTTAATTTGCTTTTACGCTCGGCTTGCACTATCGTTGGTTGCACCTTAGATAGGTGGCATTTCGGCAATCAAAAAAAATAAAATTATGATATTATTTTTTTGTATTGCTCTCAATTTGCACTATCTTTGTAGTTGATAAAAAGTGTATTAACGCAGATACGCTATTGACCAATAAATTTCTCTCAAATACATATATGAGCGACGAAATAACTCCTAACGATCCAATCGAAGATTTACCCTCAGAAGAAGCTCCCATAGAGGAGGTTGCACAAGATGACACTAATACTGCAATCGTTTCTCCCGACAAGGATAATGACGTGGTGAAATATCACTTGCGTGGCATGTATCGCAGTTGGTTTTTGGATTATGCTTCTTACGTAATCCTCGAACGTGCTGTGCCTCACATCGACGACGGGTTGAAGCCTGTGCAACGTCGTATTCTTCACTCAATGAAAACTCTCGATGATGGCCGATTTAACAAGGTTGCCAACATCGTGGGTAACACTATGCAATATCACCCCCACGGTGATGCATCAATCAACGATGCACTTGTAACATTAGGTCAAAAGGAGTTATTGGTCGAAACTCAAGGTAACTGGGGTAACATATTAACAGGAGCATCGGCGGCGGCCGGTCGTTATATCGAAGCTCGTCTTTCGTCGTTTGCTCTCGAAACTCTCTATAACCCCAAAGTAACAGAGTGGACTTTGTCGTACGACGGTCGTAAAAAAGAACCTGTAACACTTCCAGCAAAGTTCCCTTTATTGTTGGCACAAGGTGTTGAAGGTATTGCGGTAGGTCTTTCATCAAAAATCCTCCCTCACAACTTCAACGAAATCCTCGATGCTGCAGTGGCATATCTTCGTGGCGAAGAGTTTGTGCTCTACCCCGACTTTATGACCGGTGGATTTATCGATGTATCAAAATATAATGATGGCGAGCGTGGTGGCGTGGTTAAAGTGCGTGCTAAAATCGAAAAACTCGACAACAAGACTCTCGCAATCACCGAAATCCCATACGGAAAAACGACCGGCACTCTTATCGACTCAATATTGAAAGCCTACGAAAAAGGGAAAATCAAGATACGCAAGGTTGACGATAACACTGCCGAAACGGCATTGATTCTCGTGCATTTGCTTCCCGGTACATCGAGCGACAAAGCCATTGATGCCCTTTATGCTTTTACCGATTGTGAGGTAAATATTTCGCCCAACTGCTGCGTAATTAAAGACAAAAAGCCACATTTTTTGGGTGTGAGCGATGTGTTACGCCACAGTGTTGACACCACCAAAGATATTCTTCGCAAAGAACTTGAGATACAACTTGGCGAAGTGCGTGAACTGCTTCATTTTGCATCATTGGAACGCATCTTCATCGAAGAACGCATATATAAAGACAAAGAATTTGAAGAAAGTCGCAACATGGAAGAAGCAATCGCTCATATCGATAAGCGATTAGAACCGTGGAAACCTAAATTTATTCGCCCCATTACCGACGATGATATTCTTCGATTGATGGAAATAAAGATGGGACGCATTCTCAAATTCAATTCTAAAAAAGCCGAAGACCTCATCGCTTCATATAATGACAAGATAAAAGCGTTGCTCAACGACCTCGCCCATATTGTCGATTACACCATTAAATGGTATGAAGACTTGAAAGCGAAATATGGGGCTGCATATCCTCGCCACACTGTGATTCGAGGATTTGACAATATCGAAGCTGCAACAGTTGCCGAAGCCAACGAAAAGCTCTATATCAATCGCGAAGAGGGATTCATTGGTACCGGATTGAAGAAAGATGAATATGTGTGCAATTGTTCAAGCATCGACGATATTATCATCTTCTACAAAGATGGCAAATATAAGATTGTGAAAGTGCAAGAAAAGATGTTTGTGGGCAAAAATATTCTCTACCTCAACGTATTTAAGCGTAACGACGCACGCACAATCTATAATGTGATATATCAAGATGGCAAGGGTGGTGTATTCTTTATGAAACGTTTTGCCGTTACAGGTGTTACTCGCGACAAAGAATATGACCTCACAAAAGGAGCTCCCGGCACAAAGATACATTGGTTTACAGCCAACCCTAACGGCGAGGCTGAAGTGGTGAAAGTTACTCTCAAACCAAAACCACGATTGAAAACACTTCAATTTGACGTTGATTTCAGCGAACTCGCAATTAAAGGAAAACAATCACAAGGAAATATCGTAACCAAAAACGAAGTACATCGATTCTCCCTCAAAGAGAAAGGTGCTTCTACGCTTGGTGGTCGCGAAGTGTGGTTTGACCACGACGTATTACGTTTGAACTACGATGGTCGTGGCACCTATTTAGGAGAATTTAGTGGCACCGACACTGTGCTCGTCATTCTCAAAAATGGCGAATACTATATGTCATCGTTTGACGCAGGCAACCACTATGAAGACAATATTTTAAGAATTGAAAAATTCCGTCAAGGGCATGTATGGACTGCCGTACTCAACGATGCCGACCAAGGATTCCCTTATATCAAACGCTTCACATTTGAACCATCAAATAAAAAACAACGTTTCTTAGGCGAAAATGAAAAATCTACGCTCATCGCACTCACCGACGAACTTGGTGCAAGATTTGAAGTGAAATTTGGAGGAGGCGATGAGTTCCGTGGCTCAATCATCATTGATGCGATGGAATTTATCGGAGTAAAATCGTTCAAGGCCAAAGGCAAACGCATTTCTAATTTTAATATTGAATCAATCGTTGAAATAGAACCTCGTGAAGTTGCCGAAGAGGAAGCTTTAGAGCCTCAAATCGCAGAGGGGGAAGCACCTATTGACGACGAAGATATGGAACCGGAACGCTCAGACGATGAAGTACGTGATGAAATCAACGGTCAACAACGCATATTCTAATCAATCATGAGTTTTATTGAACTGATAATAATTGCTATAGGGCTATCAATGGACGCCTTTGCCGTGTCAATTGGTAAAGGATTGTCATTAAAGAAAATCAAATTGAGCCACGCCTTAAAAGTTGGTCTTTGGTTTGGTGGATTTCAAGCATTAATGCCATTGATGGGCTATCTGCTTGGTAGTACATTTGCCGATATTGTGTCGGCATTTGACCATTGGGTAGCGTTTGCATTGCTCACACTGATTGGTGGCAACATGATTAAAGAGTCAATCGAAAAAGATGATGACGATTGCGACTGCAACAAAAAGGAAGGCGACGGTTTTGGATTTTCTACAATGTTCACACTCGCCGTTGCAACAAGCATTGACGCATTAGCTGTTGGTGTTACATTCGCATTTTTCAAAGTGGCGATTATTCCGGCAATTATCACAATCGGGATTACCACATTCCTATTCTCGATTGCCGGATTGAAAATTGGCAATATTTTTGGGTGCAAATATAAGTCACACGCCGAGCTTTTTGGTGGCGTAATCCTCATTCTTATAGGATTAAAAATCCTTATCGAGCATACTATCTTCTAATTCTCTTAGAATCCCACCTTAAACATTGCAGAAATACGATTATCGTGTATTGATTTGTTGGCAAAGTCTTTCTTTATGCCATAGTTGTATTCCACACCTATATCCACAAACGATGACGCTCGCCAAATGAAGTTAACTGCTGCATAGTGTTCATATTTCATGTGCTGACCGAAATCAATCGTTCCACTTTCATATCTATCCACATAGTTTCGCATATATCCATACATCGCCGTTGAGAACATGTTGGGGGTATAATTATATTGCAATGCAGCCAATCCACCCCAAGAGGTAGTTGGCTTTAATCGTCCCACATGATTGGCATCAGGCACCAAATCAAGTCCAAACCCATCATTATCTTTGAAATAATTAGCGATACCCTTTCCACCTTGTACCATGGCGTAACCTACGGCATTCCCCATTTTTACATTAGATGTAAATTTCAATCCATATCCCACCAAGGAGCGGTTGGAATTATCCACAAAATCACGATAAGTCATGGTACGCACAACCGACGACAATCTCCCATGCCCAATCTCCCCCCAAGCATATTGCACATAAAATGGGATTGATGGCACTCGCTGATTTACCATTTGGTTATAATCGAGAGCATCTTCATGTTGCCATTGTGTATAGCTCATGCGTGGCAATTCGATACCAGCACCTAATCGCAATGATGGAGTTATGTTGCGTTGCCAATTAAATGTCATGTTTGAATGTCCACCCGATGCTCCGGCTCCATTGCCGTCAATCAAATATGCGTCGGCACTCTTATCGTCATACACACTTGACGTATAACCCAAAGTCAATCCCATACAACGAATGTAAGCATGGTCGCATTTCACATAAAAGTCGTTTCCCGCTCCACCATTAAACATCAACATAGCAAATAAGCCAATGCGATATTTATTCTTTGGCATACCCACAACATTCAGGTTTATCGAACTCGACTTAATCGACATCTGCAACGACTCTTTATTTCCCGGTGTCGCAGGTGTAAAATCCGAGGGCTTGAAATCTGACGGATTCGCATAAGGATTTCCCCAATCTACCACTCCAACTGCCTTAACCGTTGCTCCAAGCGAGAGATAAAATCGTTGTTCCTTATCAATAATAGCAAAATGTGGTGCAACAAAATCGGGATCCACCGGTCGGTTTTCTACCAACACATCGTAGGGGTTTGCCACCGTATCATTTACTGCACTATCGTTTCCCACCACAAAATCAATCTTTTTAGTGTTATTTTTACTAATCGTAGTGGGATGGAGTTGAGCCACTATAGGCTGAGGGGCAAACAACATTAATGCAAAAATTGAAGCTACAACAAAGCGTTTCATGATATTTTCAAGGTTATTAAATTCATTCATCACAAATTTAGTAAAAAACAAACAAAATAAGCAATATGTTATACATGATTTTTTTGTAAATTTGACTGCAAATCATTATCTGAATTAACCTAACCTTAATCGAATTTTTTTGTAGAACTCACTATTTGTCATTAATTTTGTTGTTAATTAAAATTCAATATGAATCATTATGGAACACATATATCAAAATCTAACTCAATTAATAGGCAACACTCCTCTTGTGCAACTAAATAACATTATGCACAACTATAAGTTAAAGGCTCGTATTGTTGCAAAAATCGAATCATTTAATCCCGGTGGGAGCGTAAAAGACCGTGCTGCTCTCGCGATGATTGAAGATGCCGAGAAGAAAGGATTGCTTGCTCCCGGAGCTCTCATTATCGAGCCTACAAGTGGCAACACCGGTGTGGGACTTGCTTGGATTGCTTCACTTAAAGGCTACAAAGTAGTTCTCACTATGCCCGAAACAATGAGCATTGAGCGCCAAAAACTCCTCAAAGCCCTTGGTGCAGAAATAGTGCTTACTCCCGGTGCCGAAGGTATGGCAGGTGCAATACGCCAAGCCGAGGAACTTCGCGACAACAATCCCGGATCTATAATCATCGGTCAGTTTGACAATGAAGCAAATCCTATGGCTCACGTTTCAACCACTGCTCAAGAGATATGGCAAGATACCGACGGAAATATAGATTTCTTTGTAGCAGGCGTAGGCACAGGTGGCACTCTTTGTGGCACAGCTCGTGGACTTAAAGCTCACAATCCTCAAATTAAAGCCATTGGCGTCGAACCTGCCGAATCGCCCATTATCACAGGAGGCAATGCCGGTCCTCACAAAATTCAAGGTATCGGAGCTAATTTTATCCCACGAAACTATGATGCGTCGGTGGTTGATGAAGTAGTTACAATAAAAGGCGACGATGCAATTGCCACAGCACGAATGCTTGCCAAAACCGAAGGCATCTTTGCAGGAATATCTTCGGGTGCTGCACTGCATGCTGCAATTCTCTTGGCTCAACGCCCCGAAAATGCAGGCAAAACAATCGTAGCTCTCCTGCCCGACACCGGCGAACGATACCTTTCAACCGAATTAGTTAATTGAACAACTTTATCATGGCAAAAAAGAAAAAAAGAAAAAATAAATCGGCTCAAAGCATTAGTTGGTTTTTAGCTATCGCAATATTATGTATTGGTGGTTGGAGTTTGACATCATCGGGCGAAGATTCCAATTCCAAGCCAAAACAAAATGGTTCTTTTGGCAATCTTGAAGAAGTCATCACCCCATCGTCTGTCCCAAGTCAAGTGGTAAATTACGAAGGTATGACCTTGTCGTTTAATCGAGATATGCACATACCCAACTGGGTGGCATGGGAACTCTCAGCCTCTGAAGTGGACGGCACCTACCCTCGCGACGAAAACTTTCGTAGAGACGACAAGGTTGTTGGCTCAGCCGAAAAATGGGATTATTCTTATTCGGGCTACGACCGTGGACACATGGCTCCGGCCGGTGACATGAAATGGAGCGAAAAAGCTATGGACGAATCTTTCTATATGACTAATATGTGTCCCCAAGCCAAAACGCTCAACACCGGTGCATGGAAACGTCTTGAAGAAAAATGCCGTCAGTGGGCCGAAATCGACAGTGCGATTATCATCGTTTGCGGACCGGTTCTCACCGACCCTATCACCGAATTTATCGGTGATTCTCGAGTAGCCGTACCTCAACGATTCTTCAAAGTCATTCTTTCGCCATACGTTGACACTCCTCGAGGCATCGGCTTCATCATGCCCAACGGCAAAGTGCCAGGAGGCATGCAAGCTGCAGCTGTGAGCATCGACGAAGTAGAACGCATCACCGGACTTGACTTCTTCTCCTCTCTTCCCGATGAAATCGAAAACGAAGTAGAATCACAATGTCGCTTCCACTATTGGAGCACCCTCAAAAAGAAGAAATAAAGTGAATTTCAACTCCCCCAATTTGCCGTTTTTCACGCGTCAGCTTTTTTGTTCTTCTGTTCTTATGTCTAATCATTAAAGAGAAAAGAACATAAACTCAGGTTCCTTTTGCTCTCTCTACACCGCGTCAGCCCTTTTACAAACAAAAAGTCATATATGCCGGGATATAAGTTATATTATCATTTACTGTTAGATTTTTTGGATGAATAACATAACATCCACCTATACGCTCTTTATACTTTTCATTAAACCTAATTAATGAATTTATTGTATAACGATTATTTGATTTCACCTCAACCGGATATATTTTATACTTCAATTTACTATTATTTGATAATATAAAATCAATTTCAATATCGTTACGATGTTTTTCGGCATTATAATGTGTATAAAAGTATAATTTATGCCCATTAGCAACAAGCATTTGTGCAATTACATTTTCATAAAACAGACCTTCGTTTGTCGAAAGTTTTCCAAATAATAATTCTCGATATAACTCATTATCAATAATTTCATTCTCATCAAAAGTGTGACTTATAAGCAAACCAGTATCCCCCATATAACATTTTACATAGGTGCGATCCTCATTTAACGACAATCCCACATTCGGATCACTACAATTAAAACACTCGTTTGCAATCATTGAGTTGGCTAACCAAAAAAATGTATCATGAAATTTAGGGAATGTCGCATTTTTTTCAATGCTGTTCATTATAACTCGACGCTCAGATTTTGATAAGAAAGATGGAATTTGGTCAAAAATTGCCAAAACACTTGACTTATATGCCGATTTAATTTTCATAATATCATTTCTATATAAGGCTAATATATCTCGTTTTTCAGCATCAGCCATTGCAAAGTCTTTATCATTTTCAACATAAACCGCAACACTTTTAGGCATGCCTCCGACAATCATATACTGACGGAACAACAACATCGCCTTAGCATGTAAACCTTGCTCAAGTGCAATGCATTTTTCAAAACAACTTCTAATATACTCAATAATCATATCTTCCCCCATAGCCCATGCGAATTCCTCAAAATCCATTGGGTGCATTAAGATTTTTCGTTCCTCAGAAGGTAGGGTTATGTTTGATATATTTTCTTTTATTGAGATTAGAGATCCCGTTTCGATATAATCATATCGTCCATCTTCCACAAGATATTTAACGGCTTGTCTGACTTTAGGAAATTGTTGTATCTCATCAAATATTATTACCGACTCCCGTTTGTATAATTTTACATTATATTCCGACGACAACACCATGAACAGCGTATCCAAATCAGTCATATAATTATTAAATGCAGATGTTACTACATCGCTTGCCGTATTAAAGTCAATTAAAATATGACTTTTGTACTCATTTTTAGCAAACTCTTGAACAATTGTGGATTTACCAATTCGACGAGCACCCTCTACCAAAAGTGCTTTCGTTCCTTTAGCCGTATTTTTCCAATTTAGGAGTTGCGAATAGATTTTGCGTTTGAAAATCATAATCATCTACATCTAATTCATTAATTATTTTGCAAATATAATCCCTTTTTTAATTATGCGCAAGTATAAATTCGGCTAAATTATATATTATGCGCAGGTATAGAAACCTTAGAAATATATATTATGCGCAAGTATAGCCCCTTTTGTTCTTCTGTTCTTATGTTTTAATATATTCTTGTCGGTCTGTCTAATTCCAATGGCAGAAAATCAAAAGAGGCACAACCTTTTCGATTGTGCCTCTTCCCTTGAAGAATATTTACTCTAAACTTAGAGTGCTACTTTATAAGCCTTATTGTTTACGATTATCACATAAACACCCTTGTTTGCCACTGCAACCGGACGGTTCTTGCCTTGATAAATCATGCTACCATCGATGTTATAAACTGCGATTTGGACATCCTCAGCACCTTTAACTACGATTTCGCCATTTACGATAGATATATTATCTATTACTTTTTCCACATCAATATCCTCAACCATAGAACTTCCAGTAGTTACTATATTCTTAAACTCTTTCCAACCATCAGCAGTAGCATAAGCATCTTCTGCGATTTTTGCTATATACAACACTGCATTGTTATACACCTCTTCGTCAAATTGTGCTTCAGCAGGAGGAATAGTACTTAATGAATGAACTGCATTGATATTTTTACAACCTTCAAACATTGCACCACCCATAGTAGTTACTGATGCGCCTAGTGCGACCTTCTTCAACGATGCGATATTTGCAAATGGAGCAATAGCATAATTCAAATCTCGGCCTACATAAACCGAGTCGAGCATACATGCTTCAAATACGCCTGCTTGGTCGTTGCTCATTACCACGATTGCTGTTGCTGGAGCACCAATTGTCAATGGCTGCTCACTATCTTCAATTATTGCTGTCCGATAAAACTTTTTAGAGGGAATAAAAAATTAGGACTGGTTCCATTTGTAGGAATCAGTCCTTTTTGGTTACTTTTGTTTTACCACAAACAAGTTTAACCATGGGTAAAAGTACACATTTTATCGGACAG
>CAJGDJ010000038.1 GCA_904502025.1 uncultured Muribaculaceae bacterium | reverse complement strand
CAAGCAGAATGCGTGCTGACAAAAAGTCTCTTTCTGGTCAACGTTTGAAAAAAATGGATCGTCAACTTCCTAAAAAATTTCAAATGAAATAAAGAATAGTTGTCCAATAAATTAATAAAAGCACGGCTCAATAGGGCCGTGTTTTTTAGTGCTATAAACAAAATCTATTGCGTGATAGATTTTATCGGTTGGAGGGTGTTGTGAGAATATGTATCTTTGCAATGTAAATCAAAACAAACGAATAACTAACAATAAAAAATATAATTATTATGGCTACAAAATTTTATAAATGCAATCATTGCGGTAATGTGATAGTAAAAGTTGTTGATGCAGGTGTTTCTGTGGTGTGCTGTGGTGAAAAGATGGTGGAGTTAGTGCCTAACACTGTTGACGCAAGTGGCGAAAAGCATCTTCCGGTTGTAACCGTTCTTGATAATAACAGCATAAAGGTTGAAGTGGGTAGTGTTCATCACCCAATGTTGCCCGAACATCATATCTCGTTCATTTATGTAGAAACCGAAAATGGTGGTATTCAGGTAAATCTAAAAGATAAGCCCGAAGCAGTGGTATATCTTGGCGAAGAGAAAGCTGTAGCAGTTTATGAATACTGCAACCTCCACGGTCTTTGGAAAACCGAATTATAATTAGATTAGAGGTATATATAACGTGAGGAGTGTCAATATTAAGGTTGACACTCCTCATATTTATTTCTATCAAAATCAAGAACAGAACGACATAATTTTAGAAACTGAATTGTGCCATGAGGCAGGCACGGCGTGCCCAGTTGCTTTGTCCGTCGAAGTTGGCACGTTTGCCAAAGTTTACCTCGGCTGCGACTTCAAATCGTGGAGTTATGTCCCAAAATATGTTGAAAGCACTATAAAGACCATATTTATATGTGTCGCCCGAAACGTTGTATTTTGGCAATAGACGTTCTTGCCCGAAAGTGGCAGTGGCATATAGATTTGGTCGGAAGTTATATTGAACGGCACCATACCATGCAAATGATTCGGGAGCATACATTTCGCCGGGAGTGTTAGGATTGTTTAGGAGGTCGTAGTTGCTCATAATCAAATCGCCGGTAAGGCTTCCATATCCACGACCGATATTTCCTGTGGCATAAAGGGTTAGAGAATTAGTGGGACGGAAAATTGAACTTAACTGAACTCCCCAGCCAATTTCTCGTTCATTAGAACCATTTATCATGTCGTGATATGGTAGAACTCTCAAAATACCTGATAGGCGAACATGGTTGTTAGTTCCCCACCCAAATTGACCAAATGTGGCAATGTTTGGGAACCAATCATCAACTTTGCTTGTGGTGATATTGTTATAGCCCACTTGTGATTGAGGAGTTTCAACCGATGCTGCCACTGTCCAATTTTTGTTGAATGAGTGCATCCACCTCACTAATACAGCAGTGGTTTGTACTTCGGCTTGTGGACCTTGAGCATCGATTAGCATAGGAAATGCGGCAGGGTCGCCAAAGGTTGAGTTGGCATAACCAATGGTCCAGTCGTTTACAGTTGCGTATGCCTTTTTAAGTTTCATGCCCACTTGGTTGTAACCATCAAAATTGGTCTCGATATATAGTTGATAGTCGCCCAATCTGTGGTTATTACCAATCACTCTGAAGTATAATGCTGTTCCTGCCGGAGTGGTTGTGATTTTTCTTCGAGCAATGTCGTTGCTTGGCACAGAAATGGCTTGTGGAATAAATCCATTGTAGGGGATTACTCCATTCCAATCATACCAACCACGCATTCTCACTACTCCACCTATACCCATAGCAAATTTGCTGTCTTTGCTCATAAACATAAAATAAGGAGCTCGAGGGTCTTGAAGGTGGCGAAATTGATCGATGTAAAATTTGTCTAGAATGGCTCTCACTGAGTCAGGGTGAGGAGTATTTCCATCGCCTATAAAGGCAATTTGATGATTTTTCTTCAAAGAATCAATTTGAATCTCGGTTTGGTGTTGAGCATTCGATGCCATGCCACATGTTACTATGGCAATAGCCATTAAAATAATCTTTTTCATACCTATATACATTTTATGATAATTGTTATTGTTTATGTAAAGTCAATCTTTATAACAAATAATGTAATTAATAGGTTTGTGAAAAAAGTTTTTTCAACAAAATAAAGGAAAAGATTGTTATAGATTCAAAACCAAATTTAAGTATAACTAAATAATTGAAATTTTATGAAAACTAATTATGTTAATTTTTGGGGAACCTCACGATGGTGGTGGGTAATTCTTATTGTTGGTATTTTGTTGGTGATAGAGGGTTTTGCTTATTGGTTATTTCCTGTAATAGGTTATACCGTTGTGTCAATGCTCTTTGGGTGGATGTTAATAGTTGTTGGTGTGGTTCAATTATGTGTATCAATAAGTGTAAAACACCCCAAAGGGTGGGGTTGGTGGCTTGTTGGTGGCATTCTCGATATATTTTTAGGATTTATACTTGTTCGTAGCATCGTGTTAAGTGAGTTGATATTACCATACTTCTTTGCAATCGTATTCTTCTTCTGGGGATTAACGGTGTTAGTGGGAGCTATAACAGCTCGTCGCCGACGTTATTGGTGGATAAACCTTATTAATGGTGTTTTATTGCTTATAATTAGTTATTTCTTTATTGAGTCGGGATATTTGCAAGATGTGATGATGATTAGTATGCTTACATCAATTGCTTTCATTTATTGGGGATTCTCACTAATGATAATCTCTAATGATATGCGACCTGAGGAGAAATAAGTTGTAAAGATTTTCAGAAACATTATTGCCGGTGAGTTTATAATATTCTCCGGCAATAAATGTGAAAAAAGATATAATTAAATATAAAAAATTATGATAGTAAGTTTATTTGCGATAAATTTGTTGTTAATTATGGATTAAACTTTTGAAGAAAGTAGAAGTCTATTTATCATAAATAACGATAATATCATAATGCAATGAAAATGATAAACTTTAGATTGTTATATACGTTAGTGTCGCTTGTTATTGTTCCAATAGCAATGGCTGATAATTATTTTGATGATGATATTTATTATGATGCGTCAAAAGATAAGTCTAAAACACAAAAGGTAGAAGTTGTAACTAAATCCACTACGACTGCAATATCACAGCCGGTAAGCAGTATTGATTATAGTTCTTATAGTGGTTCAATGCGTGATGTTGATGAGTATAATCGCCAAGGAATTTATTCCGATATATATTCAGATACGGTGAGTTATGATTCAGTTTTGAATATAGGTGGATATACATATACCAATAGAATCGAGCGTTTTTATAATCCTGAAATTGTGTCAAGTTCAGGTAATCAGGAATTGATTGATTCATATAGTAACAATCAATCGGTAGTAAATATATATGTAGATAATTTTTGGGATCCATATCCCGGTTGGGCTTGGAATTATTCATATCCTCGCTATTCATGGAATTATACATTCTATGCAGGAGTGTGGAATCCATATTGGCCAAATTATTATTGGTATAATCCTTGGTATGATCCATGGTATTGTGCTCCTTATTATCCATATTATGGACATCACCATCATCATGGTCCTACATATTCTCCACATCATAGTGGCGTAAGACCGGCATCATCAGGAGCTTATCGTCCTCATCGTCCCGGAAACAGAACAAGCGGAGTTTCTCGTCCGGGATATACACGACGTGGAAATAATTCTTCGTTTGGTTCAGGTAATGGGGCAAATCGAGGCAGAAGTAGTAATATGGGGATTCCAACAAATTCATCTCGACCAAGCAATATGTCGGAAGGTCGTGGAAACTATCGTTCTACTTCCGGAAGAAATCAAAATAATATGAATTTTGAAGGGACTTTGCAACAAAATAACTCGAATAAAGCCGGCGTAGGTCTTAAAGAAGAACGTCGAAGTAGAAGTGGAAATAATAGAAGTGTTTCAACAGGTCCAAACAAATCATCATCAAACAATAATTCTTATTCTCGACCCGGTAATAGTAATTCTAATCACAATAGTAGTGGTTCTTATTCACGTCCGAGCAGTGGTGGCTCAAATCGTGGAAGTGGAAGCTTTTCGGGGGGAGGCAGCCGAGGTGGCGGACGTGGACGTCGTTAATATGTAATTCAAATTTTTAATTGAAAATCATAATTATGAAAAAGATATTATTAGCAACAGTATTGAGTCTTGCACCATCGGTGCTATTGGCTCAAAGTGCAGTAGATGCTTATCAATTGTCTCAAGGAGATCTCAAAGGGACTGCACGATTTATGTCGATGGGTGGTGCGTTTGGTGCTCTTGGTGGCGACCTTTCTACCTTGAATCAAAATCCTGCCGGTATTGGAGTTTATCGAAGCAGTGAAGTAGGTGTTACATTCGACCTAAACATTCAAGCTACAAAATCAAACTCTGATGGATTTTCATTGAAAGAAGACCAAGTAAAATTTTATTGTCCTAATTTTGGCTATGTAGGGACTTTCAAGCTAAACAATAATGTAATGCCTATTCTTAATATGGGTGTCTCATTTAGCCGAACTGCATCGTTTGATAGGATATATCGTGGAGGTATGCCAAATATTGCTACATCTATGTCGAATTATATTGCAGATTTTTCTAATGGCTATGCTCCCGGTGAATTAGATTTGACCACTGATTATAATCCTTATTTTGATTATAATGTTAATGCCGATTGGTTAAGTATTCTTGCTTATAACACATATTTGATTAATCCGATAGGAAATACTTCTAACTATAATGGGTTATATAAATATGACGCCAATGGAAATCCAATTACAGCAGGAGATGCAATGTTTTCAGTGAGAGAACAAGGTTATGCTGATGAGTACTCAATTAACCTTGGTGGAAACTTTGTTGATATGGTATATTGGGGTGTTGGACTTGGTATTACTGATTTGGAATATACAAGATATGCCTATTATTATGAAAACTTAGCTGATGCAAGAGTTATTGAATTAAGAGAAGTAGGTAATAATGACTATGAAGAATATGAAGTTAATGGAAACGCGAGTTTCGCATTAGACAATTATAAACATGTCAGTGGTACAGGGTATAATTTCAAGGCCGGATTGATTGTAAAACCAATCAATGAATTGCGTTTGGGATTTGCTGTTCATACTCCTACTTATTATGATTTACGTCATGATTATAAGGCGGAATTAGATTATCAATATTTGCAAGAACCTGAATTTTCTGATTATACAGAAATCGCAGTTTTTGATTCAAAATTACGTACGCCATGGAAGATTATGGCAAGTGTTGCAGGAGTGATTGGTGGCCGAGCAATTGTAAGTTTTGATTATGAGTATGACGCGTATAATGATATGGTGGTTAAAGATGATTATGGTTATACTTATGATGATGTTACAACCGATATTAATAGATACTTCAAAGGTCAAAATATATTCCGTATTGGTGCAGAATATAGAATAACACCAAAATTCAGTGTGAGAGCCGGATATAATTATCAAATGTCGAATGTGAAAGATGCAGCTGCAAATAGCTCGGATTATATTGCAACTTCAGGCACTGATCCTTCTTATACATTTGATAATAAAACACAATACGTAACATGTGGTGTTGGCTATCGCACCGGTGGTTTCTATATTGATGCAGCATACGTATATAAAAACAGAGAAAGTGAATATCATGCATTCACAAACTATGATGAATATCAAGCCCCTAAGTCAACAATAAAAGATAATAATAACTCAATTGTTTTGAGTGTAGGATATAAGTTCTAAGAATTTTTTAGTAACTTTATGGTGTTAAAAGGATAATGTAGTTGCATTATCCTTTTTTATTATATTTGTGAGGTATGAATGATGAGTTGAAAAATATAGATCTTGAAAATGAAGAGTTTCAAAATGCGTGGAAGTTAATTCGATACACTCATAGTTCAGTATTCTTAACAGGAAAAGCCGGGACCGGGAAATCTACGTTTTTGAGATATATTTGTTCGAAAACAAAGAAAAATTATGTAGTTCTCGCTCCAACAGGTATAGCAGCTGTAAATGTTGGAGGACAAACGATGCATTCTTTTTTCAGAATACCATTCAAGCCATTACTTCCCGATGACCCTGATTTTAGTGTAAAACACTTACGCCAGCGATTAAAATATCCTAAAGCATTATGTAAATTGATAAAAAAGCTCGAATTAATTATTATTGATGAAATATCAATGGTGAGGGCTGATATTATTGACTTTATGGATAAAGTGTTGAGAGTTTATTCAGGGAATATGAGAGAGCCATTTGGGGGAAAGCAACTTTTGCTTGTAGGCGACATATTTCAGCTTGAACCGGTCGTAACGGGGGATATGCGTGATGTGTTACGTAGATTCTACCCTAATTCATATTTTTTTAGTGCATTGGCATTTCGTGAATTCTCACTGGTACCTATAGAATTACGAAAAATATATCGGCAGAAAGATTCTAATTTTATTTCGATGCTTGATCGAATAAGAGTCGGAGCTGCAACTGCTAATGACTTGGCCATTCTAAATGCTCGAGTTAATGAACGGTATGATTGCGATAATTCAAAAATGGTAATGCAACTTGCCACTCGTCGTGATATGGTCGATGCCGTTAATGATGAACAACTTGATTTGCTCCCGGCACAAGAAATTATATATGAAGGTTATATAAAAGGTGAGTTTCCCGAAAATTCTTTGCCCACACTTCGAGAATTAGTATTAAAGACAGGTGCTCAGGTTGTTTTTATAAAAAATGACCCTGAAAAAAGGTGGGTAAATGGAACTGTTGGTAAGATTTATTTAGCAACCCAAGAAAGAATTGAGGTTGAACTCGAAAGTGGAGAACGTCATGAGGTTGAACCTGAAATTTGGTCAAATATAGTGTATCAGTATGACGAAAAGACAAATCGAGTAATAGAAAAAGAACTTGGATCATTCACTCAATACCCATTGAAATTGGCTTGGGCATTGACTGTTCATAAAAGTCAGGGATTGACATTTAATAATGTTGTGGTTGATTTTGGTCGTGGTGCATTTAGCAGTGGCCAAACCTATGTGGCATTAAGCCGTTGCACAAGTCTTGAGGGATTGGTGTTGAAAAGCTATCTGTCAGAACGTGACATATTTGTGAATCCGTCGATAGTTCAATTCAGTAAAGAATTTAATAATCAGAAATTGATTGATAATGCATTACAATGGGCAAAAGCCGATGACGCATATCAGCAAGCGTCAGATGATTTTGCACAAGGTAACTATCGTGGAGCAGTATATAATTTCATCGAAGGAGTAAAATCACGAAATGAATTAAATCGGCCATCGGTTGCACGCTTGATTAGTCGTAAACTAAATGTGATATCATCACTAAAAAATGAAGTTGAAGAATGTCATAAAACAATAGAAGCACATAAACAGCGATTTAGAGAACTTGCACGAGAATATGTGTTGATGGGAAATGATTGTTTGCAAGAAACGATGGATTATACCCCGGCTATTGCTAATTTCAATAAAGCAATATCTTTGTGTGACGATTATCTGCCGGCATGGTATGGAAAGGGGTTGGCATTAATGGAGATTGGTGATATAAATTGTGCAATTGAATCTTTTAAGAAGGTAGTTGAATTGGATAGCACAAATTATAATGCACCATTTCAGTTGGGTAACATATATATGAATCAAGGAGATTTATATGATGCACTAAATTGGTATTTGGTGGCATTATCAAATGGAGAAAAAGAGCCTGCAATCCATTCACGTCTTGCCGATTTGTATGAAAAAATCGACGATGAAGAAATGGCAGAGAAACATCGTAAACAAGCAAAAAAATATCGAAAAAATCGCAGCAAATAGCAAAAGAAAAAGGAACCAATTGGCTCCTTTTTCGTATATATAAGCAGTTTATTATCGAGGGAGTACGTTTACTTTGAGCTTGTTGTATGCTCTTTCGGCTTTTTCGCGAGCAGCTTCAACTGTTTCATCAGTGGCAAGGATTACAGCCATGCGACGATGTCCTTTGATTTCGGGTTTGCCAAAAATACGCATTTGTACACCTTCTTCAGCCAATACTTCTTCAAGATTGTCCATTTCAATTTTATCGGTGTCGCCTTCAACAACAACCGCACGAGAAGCCGATGGACCATAGAAACGTATTGCAGGAACAGGAAGTCCGAGCAATGCACGAGCATGTAAGGCAAATTCACTCATGTCTTGCGAAATCATAGTAACCATACCGGTGTCGTGTGGGCGAGGAGAAACTTCGCTGAATATCACATCATCACCTTTGATAAATAATTCAACACCAAAAATTCCATATCCACCAAGGGCGTCGGTAACTTTTTTTGCAATTTCTTGTGCTTTAGCAAGAGCATTATCGGTCATTGGTTGAGGTTGCCATGAGTAACGGTAGTCGCCATCGATTTGAATATGACCTACTGGTGCACAGAATGTAGTGCCTGAGCAACTGCGAACAGTCAATAGCGTGATTTCATAATCAAATTTGATGAAGCCTTCAACGATTACACGTCCGGCTCCGGCTCGACCACCTTCTTGTGCGATTTTCCATGAGTTTTCGATGTCTTCGGCAGTCTTGATAACACTTTGGCCATGACCCGATGAACTCATGATAGGTTTTACTACACAAGGAATGCCAATTTCTTCTACTGCATTTTTGAATTCTTCATAATCAGATGCGAATCGATAGGGCGAAGTTGTTACGCCAAGTTCTTCAGCAGCAAGTCGGCGAATGCCTTCGCGATTCATTGTCAACCATGCTGCATTGGCAGTAGGGGTTATATTGTAGCCCTCTGCTTCTAACTCTTTGAGAACTGGAGTTGCAATTGCTTCAACTTCGGGGATAATGTGGTCGGGTTTTTCCAACTCGATGATTTCACGAAGTTTTGCACCATCAAGCATATTGAAAACATGATAGCGATGTGCTATTTGCATAGCTGGAGCGTTTGCGTATTTGTCGCATGCAACAACTTCTACGCCATAGCGTTGTAATTCAATAGCTACTTCTTTTCCTAATTCTCCACTTCCTAAGAGTAGGGCTTTGCGACCAACCGGGGTCATTACTGATCCTATTTTTGCCATAATAAATATGTATTTATGTTAGATTAATTATTTTACGTTCATATCTGCTGCCAATCGTTGTCGCACTACCTCATACATCATTACACCTGCAGCAACCGACACGTTGAGAGAACTGATGTTGCCAAATTGAGGAATCGAGACCATTGTGTCGCAGAGTCGAAGTACCTCGGGCGAAATACCCACATCTTCGGCTCCCATAACGATAGCAACCGGACCGGTATAATCGGCTTGGGTGTATGAAATATCTGCTTTTTCAGAAGCAGCGACAATTTGATAACCATTGTCCTTTAAGAAACGAACAGCTGAAAAGACATTTTTTTCGCGACATACTGGTAGATAGTGTAGTGCTCCTGCTGAGGTCTTGATTGCATCGGCATTAACAGTTACACTTCCACGTTCGGGGATTACAATAGCGTTTGCACCAACGCATTCGCATGTACGTGAAATTGCACCAAAATTTCTGACATCGGTAATGCCATCAAGAACAACAACAAATGGCAACATTCCTTCTTCATATATTTGTGGTACGAGGTTTTCGAGGGTATGATATGTTACTGCCGATAAGATTGCTATTACACCTTGATGATTTTTTCGGGTAATTTTATTAATTCGTTCAATGGGTACTCGTTGGGTTACAATCTTATATTCGTGTATAAGATCAAATAATTCTCCAACAAGCTCTCCTTGCAAGTCTTTTTTGATAAGAATTTTATCGATATCTTTACCGGCTTCGATGGCTTCCATCACAGCACGAATGCCAAATATATATTCGTTTCGTTCCATATTAATTCGTTATTTTTGATTAAGTAATGAGCGTGCATTTGCGATTGCTGTTTCTTCAACATTAGATCCGCTCAACATTATGGCAATTTCATTTACACGTTCATCAAATGATAATTGTCGAATGTGAGTGTTGGTTGACGATTCATTATCTTCTTTATATACTTTGTATTGCCAGTCTCCTTTAGCTGCAACTTGCGGAAGGTGAGTAATAGCAATTACCTGAATGTTTTTAGCGATGCTTTGCATCATTTCTCCCATGCGATTTGCAACATCACCCGATACACCGGTGTCAACTTCATCAAAGATTATAGATGGGAGTTGCATGCTGTCGGCAATGATTGATTTGATTGATAACATCAAACGTGAAATTTCGCCTCCTGAAGCTGTGTTTCCTACTGGCATGAGTGATTGGTTTTTGTTAAATGCAAATAAAAATTCGACATTGTCGATGCCATTAGGCTGAAGATATGTTCTGTTTGAAATTTCAACCTTACATTGCAGATTTTTCATGCCAAGAGGGTTAGCTCTTTCTTTGAGTGTTGATGCAAATTTTTCGCCTTCTGTTTTTCGTGCAACTGAAATTTGTTTAGCTATTTCAAGGGCATGTTTTTGAGCTTGTTTTGCCTCAGATTCAAGTTGTTTCAATACTTCATCGCTATTTTCTATTGCATTTAATTTAGCTTTTATCTCATCACGAATGGTAATTAAAGCTTCAACACTGTCAACATTGTGTCGATGTTGCAAGTTGTATATGTTGCTTAATCGATGTTCGATTTGTTCGAGATCTTGAGGATTTGCACTTAAATTGAAGTCATAGTTTGATAACGAATCTGCAATATCTTGAATGTCAATGCGAGCCGATTCTAAACGTTCAGTTATTGACTCACCCTCATCTAACACATCTTTTAGTTGACGACAACTATCCGCTGCGTTTTTGAGTAATGACAAAGCATTAATATTGTCGGTTGAAAGGGCTGAGAGAATTGAGTCAAGGTGCTGTTTAATTTCGGTTATATTTGAAAGAATTTCTCGCTCTTTTTCTAATTCGGCTTGCTCACCTGCAATGAGATTCATCTCGTCAAGTTGTTGTAACTGAAATCTCATAAAATCCTCGTCAGAGGTGGCTTTTGCAATAAGTTCGCGTGTTGACTTTAACTTTTTTACAATATTTCTAAATGCGTTAAATCGAGTAGTGTACTCTTTTAGAAGCTCTTCATTGTGAGCAAGATTGTCGATTATTTGCAATTGATATTCTGCCGAAGTTAAAAGTCTATTTTGATGCTGTGAGTGTATATCTACAAGTTGTATCGCCACAGATTGTAGCTGAGATAGCGAAACAGGTGTGTCGTTAATGAATGCACGCGATCTTCCGGTTGGAGCAATCTCTCGGCGTAATATACATTGTTCGTTGTCCCATTCAATATCATTATTTACACAAAAACTCTCTAATGTTGAATTGTTTTTAATCGAAAATGTTGCTTCTATGATTGATTTGCGATTAGAATCTCGAATCACTTTTGTATCAGCCCTGTCGCCAAGAATAAGTGACAATGCACCAAGAAGAATTGATTTTCCGGCTCCGGTCTCTCCGGTAATAATATTTAATCCCGGGTGAAAATCAATATCTATTTTATCTATTAGTGCGTAATTTGAGATATGTAAAGATTCAATCATTTGCAGATTACTTGTTTTTTCCTGTCTTAATTTTATTTAGACGGTCGTTTTCGGTTGGGTATAATGATGACAATATCTCGTATGCATTATCACGTTCTGTTTGTGATGCTTTGGTGTATAGATTTACCAATTCATCAAGTTTAGCATCTTTGAACATTGATAATCCTACCGACATTGGGGCTATATCGTAGATTTTTCTTAAATATTCAAGTATAGAACTGATTTTAGCTCGACCTTTGTCGGGACTTAACACCATTTCATCAAGTCCTAATCTGTGATATTCATATAATAGCTTACGTAGAATTGATGTGTTAGGCTCAATATAAGCAGATAAAACCGATGGACGGTTTTTAGTGTCTTCAAAGGCTTTCCACCCACTTTCTCCCGACGATTGTGCCATTTGAACTACATTTTGAGCTCTTTCGTAAAAGAAGTCCCCTCCATTGGGAGAAAATGAGTCAAAGTCAATGGCTAATATCAGGTAGGCATAAAAATTGAGAATGGCAGTGAGATTACTTTCCATGTTGTTTTCAGAGAAAATTAATGGCTCATTTTCTTGGTATGAGAACTCAATTTTTGTGTCTTTGAAATTTATTAATGTAGTAGAATAAGTGCTATTATACACTGGGCGAGATGATTGAATTTGTAGGTCGCCAATCATTGTATTGTCATTATATTCTTTTATAGTAAAGAATAATCGACAATCAATTTTTTCATTAACGGCAAACTGTGCATTTGAGAATTTATTAGTGTTCATATATTCTGTTATAGCACCTTTTAGAGTCTCGAATACCTGTTTGTTGGCTCCTTGGATTTGATCAGCATTAACTTCTACTTGGCAATTTAGTTCTTGCCCTTTTGCAGTGAATGAGGAAAATCCAAAGAGATGGAGTATAATAGTTAAAGATATGAGTTTGAATATTTTCATTTCTTGATAATTGAGTCGATAATATCTTTAGCCACTTCTGCCTTAGTTTTTAATGGATATTCAATTTTTGCTCCATTAGAAAAATAGGTGGTTATCTTGTTTGTGTCAGTGCCAAAGCCGGCTCCTGAATCTTGGAGAGAATTTAGAATAATCATATCTAAATTTTTGCGATGCAATTTATCAAGTGCATTGTATTCTTCGTTGTTGGTTTCTAATGCAAATCCCACGAGAGTTTGATGTGGTTGTTTGATTGAACCTAATTTTGCTGCGATATCGGGGTTCTTGACCAATTTAATCATAGGAATTTCATCTTTTTCTCGCTTGATTTTTTTGTCACAATATTCAACCGGAGCATAGTCAGCAACAGCAGCACACATAATGCCATAATCACAATTTGGGAAAATATTGACACAATGGTCGTGCATCTCTTGAGCCGATTCAACTTTTATAACATTAATGTTTGGGATTGATGTTGAGATTGAAACAGGTCCACTCACTAATGTTACATTTGCTCCTCGGCGAGCAGCTTCCTCGGCGATGGCATAACCCATTTTCCCCGAAGAATAATTCCCTATAAATCTCACCGGATCAATTTTTTCGTATGTTGGTCCGGCTGTAACAAGAACGTGCTTCCCTTTTAACTCTTGTTGAGATGCAAAGAAACGAGATAAATATTTAACGATTTCTTCGGGTTCTTCCATTCTTCCTTTGCCAACAAGATGACTTGCTAATTCCCCTTCGGCCGGTTCAATAATATAATTCCCATAAGATTTAAGTAGTTCAATATTTCGTTTGGTTGAGGGGTGAGCCATCATGTCAAGATCCATTGCCGGAGCGATGAATACAGGTGCTTTAGCCGAGAGATATGTTGTGATTAGCATATTGTCGGCAACTCCGTTAGCCATTTTTGCAATAGATGAAGCTGTTGCTGGAGCTATAACCATAGCATCAGCCCATAATCCAAGATCAACATGACTATGCCATTCGCCGGTGTTTGCAGTGAAAAATTCATTAACCACAGGTTTTCCACTCAATGCCGATAGAGTTACAGGAGTAATAAACTCTTTACCCGATGGAGTAATTACAACTTGCACCTCGGCTCCGGCTTTAATCAGTAACCTCAAAAGTGTTACTGATTTATAGGCTGCAATGCCTCCTGAAATACCTAATATTATATGTTTGCCTTTCAGCATTGTTTTGAACGAAGTTTGATATTGGTGAAAACGTCTTTGGTGTTTTGTGGAAAATCTCCTTGCATAATCCAGCTATAATATCCGATATCTTTTTTCAATACATCTTCAACTAATTGCCCTTTATATTTCCCGAAGTTAATAACTTCTTGACGGTTTTCGTTATAAATAACACGACCGGCAAGGTCAACATTGCGATTTTGTGATGAATATTCCGATAGTGCTTCCATATCGTTGGGAAGATCATCATACATGTCGAGTTGAGCTTTCAAAACCTCGTATGTGGCACGTGTATCGGCATTGGCTGAGTGTGCATCGGTAAGGTCCTTGCCACAATAAAATTTATATGCAGCTACTAATGTGCGTTGCTCTTTCTTGTGGAAGATTGTTTGCACATCAATAAATCGAGGCTTGGTAAAATCAAACTTAACTCCTACACGTTGAAATTCTTGGTCAAGCATAGGAATATCAAATTTGTTTGAATTAAATCCGGCTATATCGCAACCCACAAAACTTTGAGCAAGGTCTTTTGCTACTTCTTTGAATGTGCGACAATTTGCAACATCTTCATTTGAGATATGATGAACCGCTGTTGCTTCTGCAGGAATAGGCATCTCTGGATTTATACGCAATGTGCGTTCTTTCTCTTCGCCATTGGGCATAATTTTAATCATTGAGATTTCTACGATACGGTCGGTTGTGATGTTTGTACCGGTAGTCTCAAGATCAAAAAATATTATAGGCTTTTTTAGATTTAATTCCATCGCTGTGATGATTAAAATTCAGATACAGTCATAGGCATTAGCAACATCAATAGTTCACTGTTTTCTTTGTTTTCCGATGGAAGGAATACTCCAGGACGACTTGGATCTGAGAGTGAAATCACAATGTCATTAGTTGGTAATGTGCCAAAGATTTCAATGAGATAAGGTGCACTGAATCCAATCACCATTTCGTCGCCGGTAAAATCACATGGAATTGATTCCCATGCCGATGTTTGGAAGTTGTTATCTTGAGCTTTAAGAATTACTTCGTTGGGAGTGAGTTTGAACTTAACCAAACCATGACCGGGGTCAACAAAAACTCCAACGCGACGTACGGCATTTAAGAATGATTGACGATCTACAGTTAGACGATAAGGATTATTCATAGGGATTACACGATTGTAATCGGGGAAACTGCCTTTGATGAATCGGCAGTTGAATGTGAATGAAGAACTTTCAAATGTTGCACTTTTAGGTTCGATAGTCACGTTGACATTTTCTTCTTTGGCAAAAACATTTTTCAACACAGTCGCAGGCTTGATAGGTAGAATGCAAGAACCTTCAACACCGGGAGCCGATAGGGCATTGCGATATTTTACAAGTTTGCGAGTATCGGTAGCCACAAATGTGATAGCATCGGGCTTGATGTCCCATAATATACCCATCATTTGAGGACGTAGGTCATCGTTCCCAACAGCAAAAAGAGTGTTGTCAATACCATCGATTATTTGTTTGGTAGGACATGAAAATTCAAGTCTCCCTATATTCTCGTCGTCATCATTGTTTGATGGATATTCATTGCCGTTAAGAGCAATTAGGTTATAATTGCCACTTGGGTATCTGATTTCAACAGCTAAATTTGATGCAATTTCAAACGTAATGCCTTGGTCGGGCATCTCTTTTAATAAGTCCACTAAACGACGTGCATCAATACAAAACTTCCCTTCTCCCTCAGCTTCAGTAACAGGAACACGAGCAGTAAGTGTGTTTTCAAGGTCAGAAGCTGTAATGGTTAGTTGATTTCCCTCAAGAGTGAATAAGAAGTTGTTAAGAATCGCTAATGCGTTTTTAGAATTGATAACTTTGCTCACAGATGAGACATAATTGTAGAGCGTTTTGCTCGGCACATTGAATTTCATATATAGCTATATTTTTTAGATTATTTACAAAGTGTTGATAAATAGAGGAGTTGCGATATGTTGTGCAACAATCTCAAACAATTCACAAATATAGCGTTTTTTTTTGACAAAAATAGCGAGTATAGCTGTATTGTTGATAAATTTTCAAAAAAAATATTGCACTCAGAAAGCTGATTCCCCTCACATTATTTACTCCGTTCAATTTATGCTCTATCGTTGGCTTTGTCTTAGATTGACTTTGTCTTGCAATGCAAGAAATAAAACTTTGTTTTATACTTGCATTTGCACTTAACTTGCACTATCTTTGCATCAATCTTGTGGGTGGCATAGTGTTGCCCTCCCTACAAGAGACATATTTGTGAAAGCGTTTTCAGCTTTATCCTTTGTTCAAAATTCGCCAAAATTTAACGCAGAAGGATTAAGCGGTCATAAAACGCCTATGCGTGCCTATTCTCACCCCATAGGCGGGGTGTTATACATATAGGTATAGCGTGGGGTGGGCTGTTTATTTCTGCGTGGGCGTTTGGCGATGCCTTGAACAAAGTAAACTGAGCAATGTCCCACGTTTTCGCGTTTTATAACCTAATAGACTCATTATTAATCGCCAAATTAGGGGACACAGGAGGCACACAAAAACATTCATTTCTATGAAAAAGATTTTACGCATTCCGCTACTACTTGTAGCCATGTTCCTAACCACAATCCCTATCTTCGCCCACGACTTTGAGGATGATGGAATCTATTACAACATCACCTCTTCGACCAACAAAACTGTTGAAGTTACTTATGAAGGGAGTTCGTATAGTAGCATCTATTCCAAAAAATACTCTGGTTCTGTTACAATCCCTTCAGAGGCAACATGTGATGGCATAACATATTCCGTAACCTCGATTGGCTCCTCTGCGTTCTTTTATTGCTATGACTTGACATCGGTAACTATCCCTAATTCTGTAACCTCGATTGGCTCGTCTGCGTTCGAGGGTTGCACCGGCTTGACATCGGTAACTATCCCTAATTCTGTTACATCGATTGGTGGCTCTGCGTTCTCTGGTTGCAGTAGCTTGACTACAGTCAACTTTAATGCGACAAATTGCACTTCAATGGGTAGTTCAAGTTATCCGGTATTTAGTGGATGTACTAAATTTACAACACTTAATATCGGTGATAATGTCACTAATAT
>CAJGDJ010000037.1 GCA_904502025.1 uncultured Muribaculaceae bacterium | reverse complement strand
GCCGTACGGCAAAGCCAACTTTCAGGTGAAAAAGCATTACCTCATGCAAAGCCAACTTTCAATGCGTCAGCCTCAGCTCTCCCCTTGCACTTGTGCAGGGGGAGTACGGCGAAGCCGGGAGGGGGATAGGTCGTGCGAAGCCGGGAGGGGGATAGGTCGTGCGAAGCCGGGAGGGGGATAGGTCGTGCGAAGCACGAGAAAGCGTAGCGATATGAACCATTAGCTCGCTGAGGCTCGATCGAGACAATTGAGAGTCCAGAGGTTTTTAAGAGAGAAGCGTGCGAAGCACGAGAAAGCGTAGCGATATTAATAACCGAGGGTTGAGCGAAGCGATACCCCCGGAATAGCAAAATCACCTCCACATACTATGCTGATGAATAATTTTCATTATCGCAGATATAATGGAACAGATGAATGTATCTTTGTATGGTAACAAAATATTAGCCGCAAATAAACAAGAGTTATAATAAAAAAAAATATATTGTTAAATAGAATATCAAAAAGAATTACACTATTTTCCCATAATCTATATTATGTTAAATAGAGTGTTTTGAATGCAAATAGGCTCTGAGATTTCAATAAAAGTCTCCCCTAAAGCAAGACGCAATTTTAACAAACAAAAAAATGCTTTGTAGTTTTATTCATTCTATCATTTTGTTCGAAATCACAATAATGTTTGCCTATAGTGTGTGGAATTCCTCAAGCATACAATTAGATTAATATTAATGTGCTTGGCAAATTTTTCTAATGCATTTTTGAGTACATTCATTTAAGAAGTTTATAAAAGAGATTACCTCTTAATTATTAATGTATTATAGGGATTATTGTTGCCAAAACATAGCTTTTTAACTTGATTAGAATGTTGTATTTGTAAATTGCTGTAACTACATTTTGAAATTTTATAAAGAAATTGAATAGATCTATTGAGTTAGTAAATGTAAATCGAAATTTAGTCAATTTACATTTGTTTGAATATTAAAATGTAAACAACGAGGTGCACATCTGAATAATTACACCCTCAAAGTGTAACTGCGTAAATCAAAATTACGAAGCATAAATAAGCATATATCACTAAAGAAAAATGCAAATTCTCAAATAAAACCTGATTAAATATGGCAATTTTGTTCATTTAGATTTATTTACACCAATAGATAACTCATACATTTGTAGATGGTTAATACATAAAAGTTAAACAAAATGATTAATTATGGATTGATTAATATAGTCTTGTAGGTATCTTAGTTATATTAATTGTGTCATAATCAAGTATTTAAGTACATGTACTTAAATAATTAAATTAAGAATAAGACATTGAAATAACGGGTACATGCCTACCCCTATTTACGATACGCAATAAGGGTTATTAAGATGTTTTACTATTGAAAATTTGGAAATTAAAATAATAGTGATTACATTTGCATTGGGAAATAATTACAAAGCTAAATAGAGATGGATATTGTAACTCGCCTAAAAAAGTTTATGACTGCATTAAATATTGCAAATTCTCAATTTGCCGATACGAGTCATATACCCCGTCCTACTATATCGCAAATATTGAATGGTAGAAATAAAAAAATAAGCGATGAGCTTATTAGCAAGATTCATGACGCATATCCTCAGTTATCGGTGATGTGGTTGATGTTTGGCGAGGGAGAGATGCTTGTTAATTCAAATATTGAAATCTCAGAGCCTAAAATTGGCGATAATGTGAGTTTTGACAATGCTCAAACGGCTGTAGATGAGTCGATAATGGGGCGATTTGACTTTGATTCGCCTGTAATTGAAAAGCAACCGGATAATTTATCTATTCAGCAATCACAAAAAAATGCCGTTCAAAAGGTGGAGTATCGTGAATCGGCACAGGTTTCGATAAATAAAAGAGTTGAACCCCCTACTCCTATGTCGATTAGTGCCAATTCTTCAAAACAGGTTATTGAAATTCGTGTTTTTTATAATGATAACAGTTATGAGATATTTGTGCCTCAAAAGAATTCTCAATAATATTTGACATGGACAACAAGTGATGAAATTGTATTAAAAATATTGCCGTAATGTATAATGTAAGCTGTTTTGAGTAATATCAAAATGGCTTTTTCTTTGAATGATAATTTTTTAGTCATATTGATATTGGATTATGGATTTTAACAATTATCTTTGTAGATATATATTGCGATGGTAAAATAACAATGTTATGAAGAAATATATTTTAGATTTGAAAGTTGTGGAGAATCGCAGGATTCATGAGTTATATACGCTCTTGATATTGACTCCTGTTGATGGTTCTCAACTTCCCGAAATGTTGCCCGGACAGTTTGTTCAAGTGGCAGTAGATGGCTCTAAAACCACGTTTTTGCGTCGTCCTATTTCTATTAATAATGTGGATAGAGAAAATAACCATCTATGGTTGTTGGTGAGAAATGCTGGAGAAGGAACACGAGCATTGATGGCTCTTAAGACCTCTGATTGCGTTAATGTGGTGTTGCCATTAGGTAATGCCTTCACTATGCCAGATAGTGTAAATGATGAGATTTTGCTCGTTGGTGGTGGCGTTGGGGTTGCTCCTATGCTATATTGGGGAGCTCAACTCAAGGCAAAGGGTTATCAGCCAAAATTCCTTATTGGTGCTCGTTCGGCAAAAGATGTGTTGCAACTTGACGAGTTTGAGAAGATTGGTAAAGTGTTTGTGTCAACCGAAGATGGCTCAATGGGCGAAAAAGGATTGGTAACAACAAACACAGCTCTTGCTAATGATATAGCTAAGATTTATTGTTGTGGTCCGGCTCCAATGATGAAAGCTATTGCAAAAGTTGCAAAAGAGAAGTCGATTGATTGCGAGGTGTCGTTGGAAAATATGATGGCATGTGGTCTTGGTGCTTGTCTATGTTGTGTTGAAAATACAGTTAAAGGTAATGTGTGTGTGTGCACCGAAGGTCCGGTGTTTAATATAAATGAATTGACATGGTAAATTTAGGTGTAAACATAGGTGGTCTTTACTTGAAAAATCCGGTTTTGACTGCGTCGGGAACATTTGGTTATGGTGAAGAGTTTGCCGATTTTATTGATTTGAATCGTTTAGGTGGTTTTGTCATTAAGGGAACAACTATCAATCATCGAGAAGGGAATCCCTACCCTCGTATGGCTGAAACTCCATCGGGTATGCTTAATGCAGTAGGATTGCAAAATAAGGGGGTTGATTACTTTATCGACAACATTTATCCTCGCATTAAAGATGTGGATTCACATGTGATTGTGAATGTGTCTGGAGCTACAATTGATGATTATGTGGCAGTGTGTGAAAAATTATCTCCACTCGATAAGATTAATGCGATAGAAGTAAATATATCTTGTCCCAATGTGAAACAAGGTGGTATGGCATTTGGTACAACCTGCGAGGGTGCCGCACAAGTGGCTCGTGCTGTTCGTAATGCTTTTGCAAAGACTGTGATAATTAAGTTGTCGCCAAATGTAACTGATATTACTGAGATAGCTCGTGCAGTAGAGGCTGAGGGTGCTGATGCAGTTTCGTTGATTAATACGTTGCTTGGTATGGCAATTGATGTTGAACGTCAACGCCCCTATCTTTCTACGATTACAGGTGGGTTATCGGGTCCGGCTGTGCGTCCGGTTGCAGTGCGTATGGTGTGGCAAGTAGCTAAAGCAGTAAATATTCCTGTTGTTGGACTTGGGGGCATTATGAATGGTCGTGATGCGATTGAGTTTATGCTTGCAGGTGCAAGAGCAATTCAAGTTGGTACTGCCAACTTTGTAGATCCATCTGTTACGATGAAAATTATCGACTATATGGAGGATTATTGCCAACGTCATGGCGTTAGCGACATTAACGACATTGTAGGAATGATTAATCAATAATAAGCTGCTATAAGGCTTAATATTTGAGAATTTGATACCCCAAAGGGCTTACACTAATGAGTGTAGGCTCTTCGTTGGTTATATAGAGATTGTTTGAATAAAGGAATTTAGTAATTTCGTGTAGATTGTTATAATTCTCAGTTATTGCCGGTAGTTTCTCAAGGTATGATACGATATTGTTATTTGCAATAACGATAACTGCAGAAATAAAGTGGGTAGCCTCACATTCTCCCTCAAAAGGAGTTAGTTCTACCCTATTATTTGTTATTCTTATGATGTGGTTTCGATAGGTGCTGTTTTGATGTATAACAGCAAGAGGCAATAGCGAAAATGTTGCCATAAGTGTTGTTGTGTTATTTGTCGTTTTTCTTTAGAGCTTTTCGGCGTTTGACTCCAAATAATGATTCATTTTCATCGTCCTCAATGTCGTTTATGGCAGAGGGTGATTCTTCGTCTGATTCTGGTTGCTCTTTCTCTTTTTTTATCTCAAATGTTTTCTGAGTAAAGCGTTGTCGATATATAGTGCTATTTACCCTTTGTCTAACTAATGATAAGCTATCAAGGTAAATGTTTTCATTGTCGATGGCCTTGGCGTGAATATAGCCATATACACGATTGAGTGTTTTTGTTGAGTCGGTAATTAGTGTTATTTCATTCCAACCTTCATTTGAAATTTTGGCGTTGATAAATTCTGATGAGCCATCATTATAATCGGCGGCTATCCCCCATTTTATTTGAGAAATATTGTTGGCGAGTTTTAATCGCCAAGTGTAATAATCTCCATTCTCCCAATATCTATCTTTTGAGAGATTGAATGATATAAACTCAGAGGGGGTGTTGATGTTGAAGCTATAATGATTAACGCCTTGCCATGTGTTAACAGAATCGCCTTCAAATGAGATGTTTAGTTGTTCGTCTTTACTATAGCCAAGAGCTTTTATGTCGTTATCTAAAATTTCAATAACTCGATTATATACAGCGATATATTCTTCGATATTATGCCCATACCATGCAAACGATGTGTCTAATTGGGCTTGGCTCACTCCATGTTTTATAAGAATGGATTGTTTTACCGTTTTTTTTAATGAGTCATTGTAGTATTTAGTTCTTTCGGCATCGACAATGCTTTCCCCAATATGAATGTCGGCAAGTAGTTGTGCCATTTTTTCTTGGGGTAGTACTTCATCAGGAGTAGAGCTGCAATTAGAAAATAGAGTTATCCCCATTATGGCAGATAATATGTATAGCCCCCACTTATTCATCTGTTATTGTGCTTCTTGTGTTGCTTCCTCGTTGTTTGAAGGAGCGGCAAGATATTTTGAATAAAAAAGAATAAGAATGAATATCCCTACTGATATAGCAGCATCGGCGAGATTGAATATTGGTTGGAAAAATATAAAATGTTCTCCCCCTACAAATGGAATCCAATCGGGCCAATTGAAACTAAATAATGGGAAATAGAACATATCAACAACTTTACCATAAAATAAAGACGCATATCCGCCGGCATCGGGCATGAATGTAGCTACTTCGGGAGGTATGGGGTTGTTAAATATAAGTCCATAAAATAAGCAATCAAAAATATTTCCGGCAGCCCCTGCTGCAATTAGCGAACAACAAGCAATGTAGCCTTTTGGAATATAATCTTTAGATACAATGCGACTAATATACCATATACCGACTGAAACGGCAATAATCCTAAATAGAGTTAAGAATAACTTATTTCCAAACTCCATTCCAAAAGCCATGCCGTTATTTTCGATAAAAACAAGTTGAAACCAATCGGTAATATGAAAACTTTCACCAAGGTAGAAGTTAGTCTTGACCCAAATTTTTAGAACTTGGTCAAGAATAACAACACCCAAGATGATTAATGTTGCAAGATAGCCTTTTGATAGTTTCATTGACTATTTCTTTCCTAATTTTTGGTCAATGCCAAGAGTTGCATGAGGTACGGCACGAAGACGTTCTTTGGGAATTAGTTTTCCTGTTTCACGACAAATACCGTATGTCTTGTTCTCAATGCGAATAAGGGCATTTTTAAGATGTTGGATAAACTTCATTTGACGTTGAGCAAGTTGTCCTGCTTCTTCTTTGCTGAGGGTGCTGGCACCTTCTTCAAGCACCTTGAATGTGGGCGATGTATCAGAGATGTCATTGCCATCGGTATTCATGATGTTTGATTTCAATAACTCATAGTCGGCTTGAGCCTTTTCGAGTTTTTGAAGTATTATTTCTTTGAACTCTTGAAGTTCTTCATCTGAGTATCTTGTCTTTTCGCTCATAATTTTGCAGTTTTTTGGTTGTTAAATTTAATGTGTTTATTTTGAGATGCTTACATCTACTGTTATTTCGTCAATTTCAAGTGTTTCAACTCCTTCAAGATTAGCAACATTGCCAATGGTGATGCTTGTTGCAAGCACTTGACGAGCAATATAGTCGCTATATGCGTTGATTGCAGCATCGGTATCAGCATTTGGTGCAAACACGAGGTTAATTTTGTCGGTAATGTCGTAATCGCGACTCTTGCGAATGTTTTGAACACGGTTAACAATATCACGAGCAATACCCTCTTGTTTCAATTCATCGGTAATTGTTACATCGAGGGCGATGGTGATATTACCTTCGTTTGCAACCAACCAGCCTGGAATATCTTCTGAGATGATTTCAACGTCAATAGCTTCAATTACAGCATCGTTTCCATCAACATTGAGCGTGATATTGCCATTCTTTTCAAGTGAAGCGATGTCTTGTTGGCTCATTGATGTAATAGCAGCGGCAACTGCTTTCATCGTTTTGCCGAATTTTGGTCCAAGTTTCTTGAAGTCGGGTTTAACACGTTTCACAAGCACTCCTGCTTCGTTATCAACAAATTTGAAGTTCTTAACGTTCACTTCGTTAAGGATTAATTCACTCATTGATTCGATTGCTTCGCGTTGAGCGTTATCCATTACAGGAATCATCAATGTTGAGAGTGGTTGACGCACTTTGATGTTCACTTTGCGACGAAGTGATAATACCATTGAAGTAATCACTTGTGCAATGTTCATGCGATTTTCAAGAGCTTTGTCGATTGCATTCTCATTAACTTCGGGGAATAATGCCAAGTGAACAGAGCCATTGCCTGCAAGATCTTGATACAACTTATCAGCATAGAATGGAGAGATTGGAGCGATAAGTTTTGCGATTGTTTCAAGACAGGTATATAATGTTTGGTAAGCCGAGAGTTTATCTTCGTTCATTTCGCCACCCCAGAAACGTTTGCGATTCAAGCGAACATACCAGTTACTTAAATTGTCGTTTACAAAGTCATTGATTGCACGAGCTGCTTTTGTTGGTTCATAATCGTTGAGTGCTTCATCTACATCTTTCACGAGTGTGTTGAGTAGAGAGATAATCCAACGGTCGATTTCAGGACGATTTTCCAACGCTACTTGTGGTTGGCTGTTGTCAAATCCGTCAACATTAGCATATAGTGCAAAGAACGAATAAGTGTTATATAATGTTGCAAATAATTTACGGCTAACTTCTTGAACACCGGCAGGGTCGAATTTCAAGTTATCCCATGGTGATGAATTTGAAATCATGTACCAACGCACAGGGTCAGAGCCATATTTCTCGATTGTTTCAAATGGATTTACTGCGTTGCCAAGACGTTTTGACATCTTGTTGCCATCTTTATCAAGTACAAGACCATTTGAAATAACAGCTTTATATGCTACTGAATCAAATACCATTGTGGCAATTGCATGAAGCGTGAAGAACCAACCACGAGTTTGGTCAACCCCCTCAGCAATAAAGTCAGATGGATAAAGTTCACCCGAATCAAGACCTTCTTTGTTTTCAAATGGATAGTGGATTTGAGCATAAGGCATTGAGCCTGAGTCAAACCACACATCAATCAAGTCGAGTTCGCGATACATCGCTTTGCCCGATGCCGAAACTAATACAATGTCATCAACGTATGGGCGATGAAGGTCAATTTTGTTATAATTTTCTTTGTTGTAATCACCGAGAACAAATCCTTTTTCCTTATATGGATTTGAAGCCATGATGCCTGCAGCAACAGATTTTTCAATTTCGTTATATAGTGTTTCAACACTATCGATGCACAATTCTTCAGTGCCATCTTCAGTTCTCCAAATCGGTAGTGGAGTACCCCAATAACGGCTACGAGATAAGTTCCAATCTTGAAGATTTTCGAGCCATTTGCCGAAACGACCTGTACCTGTTGATTGAGGTTTCCATTTGATGGTTTCGTTAAGTTCCATCATGCGTTCACGAGCGGCTGTGGTTTTGATAAACCAACTGTCGAGAGGATAATAAAGCACCGGCTTGTCAGTACGCCAGCAGTGAGGATAGTTGTGTACATGCTTTTCAATCTTGAAAGCGATGCCCTCTTGCTTCATTTCCATGCAGATAACCACATTGAGGTCTTCAGCTTTTTGTGCTGCTTGTTCATCAAATTTACCTCCGGGGTTAAATTGTGGGTCGTATGCGTTCTTCACATAGTCGCCTGCGTGGTTAGAGTAAGCGTCAACATTTACACAGCTGTCGATAAATTCTTGTGCACATTCGTCAAGAGTATAATATTTACCGGTGAGGTCGACCATTGGACGAGTCTCCCCTTTCTTGTTAATCATAAACAATGATGGGATTTCGGCTGCTTTTGCTACCTTGGCGTCGTCGGCACCAAATGTAGGTGCGATGTGAACGATACCTGTACCATCTTCAGTTGTTACGTAATCACCGGGGATTACTCGGAATGCTTTTTCTTCGAGTTCAACAAATTTGTCATTACCTACGGCAAAACATTTGCTTGGATTTGCTTCGGCATATTCTTTTACGAATGCTGCTGCGTTAGCATCAACTTTTTCGAGTGGCTTAACCCAAGGCATGAGTTGTTTGTATTGCATGCCCACGAGGTCGCTACCCATGTAGTTGGCAACGATGCGATAAGGCACCACTTTGTCGCCTTGTTTGTATTCTTCCATTGGCAATTCTGCACCTTCGGCTTTGAGATATGACTTAACCAAGTCTTTAGCCATTACGATGCTGATTTTTTCGCCATTGTAAGGATTGTAGGTTTGAACGCACACATATTCAATCTTTGGACCAACACACAATGCAGTGTTTGAAGGCAAAGTCCAAGGAGTTGTGGTCCAAGCTACGAAGTAAGGTTTACCCCACTCTGCCATTTCGGGACGAGGATCTACCATCGCAAACAATGCTGTAACGGTAGTGTCTTTCACGTCGCGATAGCAACCGGGTTGGTTCAACTCGTGAGTACTCAAACCTGTACCTGCTGCAGGTGAATATGGTTGAATAGTGTAACCTTTATATAGATAACCTTTGTTGTAAAGTTGGCTCAATAACCACCACACAGATTCGATGTAGCGATTGTCGTATGTGATATATGGGTCATTCATGTCAACCCAATACCCCATTGAGTTAGTCAATGTTTCCCATTCTTTAGTGTATTTCATCACCTCTTGACGGCAAGCGGCATTATAATCGTCAACAGAGATTTTTTTGCCGATATCCTCTTTTGTGATGCCAAGAGCTTTTTCCACACCAAGTTCCACAGGAAGACCGTGAGTGTCCCACCCTGCTTTACGTTTCACATGGAAACCTTTCATCGTTTTATAACGGCAGAATATATCTTTAATCGTACGTGCCATTACGTGGTGAATACCGGGCATACCGTTTGCTGAAGGGGGACCTTCGTAGAACACAAACGAGGGATTACCCTCACGCACTTTCATACTCTCTTCAAACAACCCGTTCTTGTTCCATTGCTCAAGAACTTCCTTATTTACGTTCGATAGGTTAAAACCATTATATTCGTTGAATTTCTTACTCATTGTGTTACTATATAGTTACATTTATTTTAAGTTGCAAAATTACAAAATTTTATGCAGAAATAAAAGTATCGCACCTATAAAGATACAAATGCCCACTTATTTTAATGTAATTGAGAAGATTAAAGCTCTAATTATTTTAAGAAAATGAAAAAAATAATGGCGATAGGTTTGTAGAACCCACCGCCATATTTATCAGATTGATAGATATTTATTCTATTTCAATTTGCCGCCTTTGGCTCCTTTTACGCCGCCACCACCGAGTGAGAAGATGTTTTGGTCGTATGAAACGGTTTTCATGCCCGATTCGCGTTTGCGTTTGAGTGCGAGTTGCACGAGTTTATCCATCAACTTGTCAAACGAAATGCCTGTTGCTTCCCACAAGTAGAATGATAATGAACCTGGGATTGTGTTGATTTCGTTTACGTAGATATTACGAGTTTTGCGGTCGATAATTACGTCAACACGGCTCACACCATGGCATGAAAGCACACGGAATGTTTCGCTTGCAAGGAATTGAATGCGTGCAGTTTCGTCGTCGGGCAATTCGGCAGGAATGCGTTTTTGTGATGCTTGCATACCTTTAGCACCCTTTGTGCCACCCATATATTTATCTTCATATGAGAGGATTTCGCCACTCTTGATAGGCTCTTCACACACCGATGCTTGATATTCATCGCAATCACCTAGAACTGAGCAGTTGATTTCTTGAAGTTCTTCAACCATATCTTCAACGATGATGCGAGTTGAATAACGCTCTGCATCGTTGATTTTTTCGATAAGTTGCTCGCGGTCAATTGCACGACCAATACCCACGCTTGAACCCAAGTTGGCGGGTTTCACGATAACCGGATAGCCCAATTTATCCTCAATCTTAGCAATTAATTCATCGCGTTGAGCAAACCATTGTTTGTCGGTAAACCAAATGTAGTCAACTACGGGAATATCACATGCTTGAAGAATCATCTTCATTGTGATTTTATCCATACCATTAGCTGATGACAACGTGTTACAACCAGCAAAAGGTATGCCGGTAGATTCCAACACACCTTCAAAGATTCCATCTTCGCCATTTGAACCATGAAGCACAGGGATTACCACATCAAGACGAGTTAACACATCTGAGCCAAACAATGATTTTTTAGCTTTGTATAGATTGTAATCATCATATATTGGCTTCATATATACCTCGGTACATTTTGCCAACAATGCTGGAATATTGCGATAGTTTGCTACTTCAAAAAGAGCCTCGCCGGTGTACCATTTACCTTGTTTGGTAATATATATCGGTGTTACATCATATTTATCGCGATTGATAGCGTGCATGGCTTGTGAAGCCGAAATTACTGATATTTCATGTTCGGTAGAACGACCACCGAAAAATACTCCAATGTTAGTTTTCATCTTGTTATATGTTATTGTATTAATTTTTAATTATGAAATGTGCATTACGCATTACTTAAACGTGTCGGGAAGATCGTTTTCATAAAGCACCGTATCTCCGGCTTTTGCGATAGATGCAAGCACACGTTGAGCTTCGTTAAATGACGCCACGGCATGCACGTTTTCGCTGTTCATTTTCCCTTGCTTTATGCCACTAAGGAGAGCTTCTTTGTTGTACTCCCCTACAATTATTGCAACATCGGCACATTCAGCGATTTTCACACCGAGAGCCTCATTGAGTTCATATTGCTTCTCGCCAAGCTCAATCATACCTGGAGTGATTACTATGCGTTTGCCTTTGTTGAAACGGCTCAACACATCCATCGCCATCTTCGACCCGGTTGGATTGCTATTAAATGCGTCATCGATGATTGTGATACCACCGGGAGTACGTTTGAGGTTGAGGCGATGCTCCACCTGTTCAATCTTTTCAACGGCATAGCGAATCTTATCCTCTGGCACCTCAAGGCACAACGCAATGATTACAGCCGCGATGAGGTTTGAGATATTGCACTCTCCTACCAATCGTGTATGAAGTTGGAGTTCTTTACCCTCACCCACTATGGTAAATCGTGTACCTGTTTCGTCATAGATAATATCAGTTGCAGTATATGAAGCATTGGCAGTTTCATTTACAGCATAACGAATACATTCCACATTTTTAACCTCACGATTTGCAACATATTCAAAATCATCATTAACAACGCCCACGCCATCTTGTGGCAATGCGTCAATCAATTCAAACTTAGTGCTTTGTACATTTTCTATTGATTTGAACGATTCAAGGTGTTGCTCCCCTACTGCGGTAACGATACCCATGTGGGGGTGAACAAGGTCGCATATTTCTTTGATGTCTCCTTGTTGTTTTGCACCCATTTCAACGATAAATACTTCGTTATAAGGCTTGAGATATTCGCGAATGGTGCGAATCACGCCCAATGTCGTGTTGTAGCTTCCCGGGGTCATCAATACATCATATTTTTCGCTTAGTATGCGGTGTAGATAATGCTTGGTACTTGTTTTGCCATAACTACCTGTGATACCGATAATTTTTAAATCGGGCATAGATGCAAGAATGCGAGCTGCATCGTTATAATACCCCTTGTTGATATGTTTTTCAACCGGAGCAAGCACTACATTTGCTACATACATAATTATGTGAGAGCCAAGGTATAATGCGAATGCTGCCGTGCCACAAGCCGAGAGTATTGAATTAATCTCGCCTTTGCTAAACCCGTATCCACAACAACAAATCAATGCCACTGCAATCATTGTTGCAACAGCATAGATTCTTTTCGCACGATTAGTGAATACAAGTGGTTTTTTGTATTTAGCTCTTAATAATCTCACCGAATTGAATACGGAAAAGAGTATTATTAAATACATCGCTACATTAGTTGGACAATACGTTGAGATTGAAAAACCTAATACAACACATGCTGTCAATCGAGACATCGATGTTGTTTCTTGGCTATTTTTTAACCAACGCATATAACGCTCATTGCGATATGAATTTTGTTGCAACATCATTAAATCGCGCTTCAATTCAAGAAGGAGATTAACGAGTGCTATTATAGGGGCAATGTAATATACGATTTCCATTATTTTGATTTGTTTTTTTGTAAATTTTATTCTTTTAAGAAGCTACGCAACACTGCTGCAAATTGTATGGGATTATCAAGAAAACTATAATGACCACACCCCGGGAATGAAACCAATCCGGCATCGGGGATTAGTTTTTCCATGATTTGAGCATCACGCAATGGTGTTGCCGTGTCGTTTTCTCCCCAGATAAGCAATGTGGGAGCTTTTATTTTAGGCATACAATGCTTTAGGTCCTCGTTTACAACCTTACTTAAAATAGCACGCATCATGGGGCTTGCATTGTTGTAATCGCTTGAGCCTCTTTTGGCACGCATTTCCTCAATCCGTTTTTGAGCACCATCTTTGCCATAAATCAGTGGCATTAGTCGTTTGCCCATCTTGTAGGTATATACTTTGAAGTAATACTTCAACGACCTGCGGGGCTTCACACCTGCAGCATCAACGAGTATTAGTTTTTTCACCTCATTGCACGATGAGTATAATATCCCCACTCTACCACCAAATGAGTGCCCAAGCAAAATGGGATTTTCGATTTTTTCAAGTCTTACAAACTCTTCAATGAGTTGAGTATATTCTTCCACTCCCCACACTTCGCTTGGCTCTTGTGAACTACCAAAGCCAGGGAAATCAATGTTGTAAACAGTGTGATTCTCTTTGGCAACATTTTCTATGCTAGCCAAAGTCGTTAAATTACACCCCCACCCATGCATTAGCACAACAGGTGAGCCACTACCCTCCACGGTGTAGTGGAAATTTAAGCCATTGATTGTTATATTCTTTTCCATAATTTTTTACAGACTACAAAGTTAATATTTTAGAGTCGTAATTAAAAGTTAATTAGCCGATTTTTAAGCAGAATTTTTTATTCACATAAATTCCTACATATTTGTTTAAAAAAGAGATGAGGCATATCGCAAAAATCACGATATGCCCCACGTTTTATACGGCAAATTATTGATTCTATTTCTTGTAAACGCTCAACGGTAATCGGCGACAATTATATTGCGAAGCCATAATTTCACCGTATGCACCGGCTGAGCGAATGGCGATTATATCTCCACGTCTCATTTTGGGTAGCATCTCATTTTCGGCAAAGCAGTCCGACGATTCACATATCGGTCCCACAACATCATATTTCTCAACATCGCCATCGCTTGTGAGATTTTCAATATTATGATGAGCTTGATACAATGCCGGACGAATCAACTCAGTAAAACCGGCATCAACAATTGCAAATTTCTTTTCAGTACCTTCTTTCACATAAAGTACACGAGTTATCAATGAGCCACATTGACCCACTACCGAGCGACCAAGCTCAAAATGCACCTCTTGCCCTTCGCTTAACTTAAGATTTTGCTTAAAAGTATCAAAATAGCCCTTGAAATCGGGAATTGGATTTTCATTAGGATTGTCATAATCAATGCCTAATCCACCACCAACATTTATCGTCTTGAATGAGATACCCTTTTCGGCATATTTTGCTTGCAATTCATTTATTTTTTCGCTCAAAAGTTTGAATGGATCATTGATAGTGATTTGGCTGCCAATATGGAAATGCAATCCTTGCAACTCTACATTAGGCATCATCTTCGCAACATCAATGATTTCATCAAGTTTCTCAAGATTAATGCCGAATTTGTTTTCAGCCAATCCGGTGGTAATGTAGTGATGAGTGTGAGCATCGATATTAGGATTTACACGCAAAGCTATGCGTGCCACTTTTCCCATTCGGGCTGCAATCTCTTGAATCACTTCAAGCTCTGGCAATGATTCAACGTTGAAACATTCAATATCATGAGCAAGTCCTAATTCAATTTCCCAATCACTTTTGCCTACACCGGCAAAAACAATTTTATTGGCTGCAAACCCGGCATTCAATGCCGTTTCAACTTCACCGCCACTCACGCAATCCACACCCAACCCGGCTTTTCTAATCTCCTCTAATATCACAGGGTTAACATTTGCCTTGATGGCATAATGCACATGATATCCGGGATAATTGCTAAAACGTTTTATTTCATCAAGAGTTTTGCGAAGCAACTCAATGTCATAAAAATAAAACGGAGTGCGTTGATTCTCAAACTCTGCTATCGGAAAATTTGTCATTTGCTAAAGTATATATGAGCAAACTTATTTGTTCTTGAAAAGATGGTCGCTCAATGCGTTCAACGCTTTTATCTTGTCATCTTTGCGAACAAGCACCGAAATGTTATAGTTACTTCCACCATAAGAAATCATACGCACAGGAATATCCTTCAATGCTTCAATAACTTTAGCTTCAAATCCTTGGTTTTGCCATTCGAGGTCGCCCACTACGCAAATGATGACCATGTCTTTGTCAACTGTTACAGTGCCGAATTTCTTCAAATCATCAACGATATTTTGAAGATTGCGTTCATTGTCGATAGTTACCGACACACCCACTTCCGAGGTGGCAATCATGTCGATTGGAGTTTGGTAAGTCTCAAAAATTTCAAACACCTTACGTAAGAATCCGTAAGCCAACAACATTCTACCACTCTTAATCTTAATAGCAGTGATATTATCTTTAGCAGCCACTGCTTTGATTGAACGAGTAGATGAGGCGTTATGAATCAATGTACCCTTAGCATCTGGTTGCATGGTGTTGAGCAAACGCACTGGGATATTATTCAATTTCGCAGGTAACACACATGTGGGGTGCAAGATTTTTGCACCAAAATAAGCCAACTCGGCAGCTTCTTCAAAATGAAGCTCTCCTACAGGCTCTGTGCCTTCTACAAAACGTGGGTCATTGTTGTGCATACCATCGATGTCGGTCCAAATCTCAATTTCATCAGCATTGATAGCCGACCCAATTAATGATGCAGAGTAGTCGCTACCACCACGTTGAAGATTATCTACTTCGCCGTATGCATTGCGACAAATATAACCTTGTGTGATATAGATATCGGCATCTTTATGCTTTTCAAGCAATGCAGTTAATTTTTGCTTGATATATTGAGTGTCAGGCTCAGCATTCTTGTCGGTACGCATATAATCAAGTGCAGGCAATAACTCTGAATTTATGCCTTGCTCTTGAAGATATAGATTCATCAATGCAGTTGACATCAACTCACCTTGAGCCAAAATCTCTTTTTCTTCAAACAAAGTAAAAATATCCTTTGTAAACGAACGAATATAGTTAAAGCATGCCTTAACCTCTTTCATCGCCTTATCCTTATACTCTTGAGTTGCAAACAACTCATTGATAGTGCGATTATACTTTTGTTCAAGACCATTTACCGTTTCTTTCGCTCCATCGGTATTCTTTTTGTAGAGATAATCCGAAATCTCAACAAGCGTATTTGTTGTGCCCGACATTGCCGACAACACAATAATATTCTTTCCACGTTCGGTCACCAATTTAGCGACATCCTTAATTCGTTGGGCAGATCCTACCGATGTGCCCCCAAATTTCATTACTTTCATCTTGTAAAAATTAATAGGATAATAGCGTTAAACTCTTTACTATATCTGTTCTAAAAACACATTGCAAAACTCCAATTTTGCAAATTGACTACAAAGATACATCATTACATTGAAAATTGAAAATCAACACACAAAAAATATATCTCCCATTACGCCTATATCTCCTATCGCTCTCTATCTACAAAATAGAAATTCAGATTTCAATTAGCCATCACACCTATACCTCCCATTACTCCTATCACTCCTTATGCTCTTTATCTACAAAATTAGCAGACTCAGTAACCCCAGTTGACATATACCACCCTTTGATACCTGTTGTTGATCCTATTGACCTTAATCACCTTGTTGTCCCTATAAAACATCGTTAGTAGAAATTCAATTATTAATTAGACAAAGTCCCAGCGAAGTTTAACCGACAATTTTAGTTGTTTAATATCTAATTTCTACATCAAACCACAACGTAGCCCACATTCGTAGCCGTTGTAGTTGCGTTGTTTAATATCTAATTTCTACATCAAACCACAACCATACCGCAGCGATATTTGATAATTATTCAGTTGTTTAATATCTAATTTCTACATCAAACCACAACGTGAGCCTTATTACTCAACACTTAACACCTGTTGTTTAATATCTAATTTCTACATCAAACCACAACAGCAATACTCTTCCCTC
>CAJGDJ010000036.1 GCA_904502025.1 uncultured Muribaculaceae bacterium | reverse complement strand
ACTTTATTTCGCAAAAAAAGATGGCAACATCTGCTATTATGACATGGATAAAAAAGAGGTCGTTGACACTTATATCCCTGCCGGTGCCCACACATTTCAATTGGCATCATGGCATGGAGCAATCTATGGTGTGAATGCCGGTGAGCAATATTATTATATAGAGGACGCAAATGACGAATATGGTGATGGCGAACTTTATGTGGTAAATAAACGTGAAACAGGGTTCTCAAAATCAACAGTAGTAAACAACAAGAACCGTGGCGATGGTGGCGTTTATCAGGCATTCCTCGACCCATATCACATTATGATTGATAATGATAAAATCTATTATACCAATAGAACATTTAATGCAACTTCAAGCACGACAGGAAAAGTTCATGGTATAAATGTTTTGCCGGCAAAAGAAGTTTATGCTACTCCTTATATGTCATCTGACGATGTGCCAACATTTGCAACAGCTCAGCAATTGCCTTATTATAACAACGGATTTACTTATGGTGCACACCCTGCAGGTTTACAACGTGATTCGGAAGGCGTTTATTGGATTGCATTAAAATGGTCAGGCTATGGCATTTATCGTTTCAAAGAATCAGATATATATCCAACACAATCTGAAGCATCTAAAGCCCAACTGCCATACTCAGTAGTAGCATATGGCATTAAACCAACGGCAATGTTCCTTGATGAAAAGAATGATTATATTTATATCTTCTCAACCGATGCTACAAATCATGGGGTATATCGAGCACCAATAAGTGCGGTCAAAAACGGAGGATATGAACTATTTTCTACATCTATAAATAAATGGGAACTAATTGATAATTCTCCTGCATCTCCCGAAAATACGACATCCGAAGAGGGTATCTATGTGCGTCAATTCACTACCGATGGCGAATATATCTATTGGGCTTATATTGCCGATGCAGGTTCGGGTAAAAAATCGGGTATCAAACGTGTGAATGCCACCGGCACTCCAGTTGTGGAATATGTGGTAGAAGATGTAGAAGCGTATGGTATTTGCTATTATGAATATGACGGTTCACGCAGTCTGGCTGTAGAGACTAAAGAACAATCGGCTACATTTGCAATTCCTCGTGTAGATTATGCCACTGAATATACTTTGAACGTATATTACGATGCCGAAAAAACTCAATTGGCAAAAACTGTTCACTATGATGAAACTGGAAAGATTATTCCAATGTCGGATTATATCGAATTGACCATCGACGGCTTTGAAAATGGTAATTATTACTATGATGTAGTTGCTAAATCTGAGTCAGGAGATGTATTAAACAGCTACACCGGTTCGTTTGAAATTGAATATACCGGAGTTGAAAATATTTCAATTAATAATAATGCCGTAGAAGTTGCTCGCTATGATATTTATGGACGCAAATTGAATGAAGCAACTAACGGCGTAAATATTGTAAAATACAGCGACGGAACAACACGCAAAGAATGCGTAAAAAAATGAAAAAGGAGAAAGTAGTTAACCTATTTCCCCACTAAAAACAATGACGGCTACCAAGTAATCGGTAGCCGTTGTTATATAATTGATTAAGTTTACTAAGTCAAATAGGTCGAATAGGTCTTCTATGTCTTATAGGGGTTTAGAAGACCCAGTGGACCTATTTGACTTATTTAATTGTTTTAATCGTTTTGAGAGTTGCGATAGTTTAAGCGAGCTTTGTGCATTGATTCTCTAATTCCGCCGTTTTTGACAAATTCATCTTGAAGACGGTCGATGATTTTTCTTAATAATAAATCGGTTTGATGAATTAATGTTATTGCGATATTTGCAATTGTTTCATCACTTCTTTCTTTGATTGCTTCGCGATAGTAGGCTGAATCATTATGCTTTGAGCAAACTTTTCGTGTTTGTTGAGCCTTTTCGCTATTTATGTCCCATTGTTCCAAATCTCTAACTCTCAAATAGTCTTCATAATCAAGCAATAATTCTTGCAAACTGGCTTTTGCAACATTCATAAGCTTAATTTCGGTTTCAGCCGAAGTTATTCCGGCTCCGTTGCCCTCTGCTATGTTTTGTTTACAAGAGCGTGCAGCTTGTATCATTTGGTCAATAGTTCTATCCCCTTTGGCAAGGTACTTTTTAGCAAAGTAAAATGTGATGTCATATACACATTCAGCTTTTTGGAATGCAATTAAATCACGAAAGTTTCCTTTGTTAGGGAGAAAACTATGAGGCATAGTAGAGTGGGAGTTGTGAAGATTATGAATTAAATGGGGTTATAAGTCAAATAGGTCAAATAAGTCTTCGATGTCTTATAGGGCAAGACCCAGTGGACCTATTTGACCTATAACTATAAATTTCCTATTTTGTCAATGGCGAGTAGTCGCGTGAGTAGCGAAGCATTTGTTCGATGTAGCCTTCGCCATAAGTGACTTTTACATCAGTGATTTCGCCATTAGCATCTTTTTCGAGTGTGTAGATTGGGTTTACAAAGCCGCGATAAGGAGCGATGTTGAGTGCTACGTAACGGTCGAGCACTTCTTTGTGAAGTTGTGGGTCAACTTTTACAGCATATTTTTCAACCAATACGCGTCCGGCTTCATAGTCCCCCTCGCTCTTGATGCGTTGAATTTCGGCAAGTTGTTTCCCGAAGATTTCACGCAATTTGTCATAATCATTGATTTTGATAAATGTCTTGCCATCAATTTTTACGAGTTCAACAACATTGTCTTGTTTCCCCATTTCGTAAGCCCATTCGGCAATGAGTTTGCGGTTACGCATGTGAGATTCTTCGACATCTTTGCCTGGTTCGATACGCATGAGTTGTGTCATCATGCCATTGAGCATATATTTATAGAATTCGGCTTTGTAAGCATCTTTATTGTCGAGCAAACCGAGTTCAACCAATTTAGGATCAGCAAGATAGTAAAGGGCAAAGAGGTCGGCACGGGTTTCTTCGAGGGTTGAACCATGTGCTTTGAGCGCATCGGGGTCAACTCCAGGGAGTAGTTTGCCACTGCCATGACCGAGACATTCGTGAAGGTCGGTGTGAAGATTATCAGTGATGAAGAGATATTTGTTCATTAACTCGCGAGTAGCCTCGTCGATAACAAATTCTTCGTTGAATCCGTTGCCTTGCGATGCTTCGTCATAAGCTTGTGTGATATTTTCGATTGTTACTGATTTAGAGCCGTGAGCTGCACGAATCCAGTTTGCGTTAGGAAGGTTGATGCCAATAGGAGTAGCAGGATAAGCATCGCCGGCAAGTATTGCAGCAGTGATAACTTTTGCCGAAACGCCTTTTACCTCTTCTTTACGGAAGCGTTGGTCGGTTGGGGCATTGTCTTCAAACCATTGAGCGTTTTCGCTGATGATTTCGGTACGTTTTGATGCTTCAATGTTTTTGAAGTTTACGATTGATTCCCAAGCACCTTTCATGCCGAGTGGGTCGCCATAGCTTTCGATGAATCCGTTGATGAAGTCAACTTGTGAAGTAGTATCGTTGACCCAAAGGATTGAGTATTCGTCAAATGTGCGAAGGTCGCCACTATTATAATAAGAAATAAGTGATTCAATAACTTTGCGTTGTGCATCGTTTTCGGCATATTTTGCAGCTTCGGTGAGATTTTCAACTATGTGAACAATAGCATCATTATACATTCCACCTATTTTGTAAACCTGTTCAACAACTTTGCCGTTTTCTTTAACCAAACGAGAGTTCAATCCATAAGAGATAGGGGTTGAATCGTTGGGATTTTTAATAGAAGCATAGAATGCATCTACTTCGGCTTGGGTAATGCTGTCGTAATAGTTACAAGCTGATGTTGTGATAAGGTTTTGACCTTCGGCTTGGTTCACACGTTTAGCCATAAACGTAGGGTCGAAAATCACTTTTGAAAGGATTTCGATATTGGCAGGTTGCTTGTCGGCAGGAAGTGCTGCAACTTGTGCATCGAAGAATTCCTTTGAAAATTCGGGAGTGAATTTGTCGCATGAATAGTGATGGTGAACGCCGTTGGCAAACCACACAAGTTTCAAATATTTTTCAAATGCCTTGAACTCGTTTGATTCTTTGTCTCCATTGTAGTTGAGGTAGATGTTTTCAAGCAATGAGCGAACTTCTAGGTTGTATTTGCAGTTTTGGTCGGTGAGAATGTCGCGTCCCCAAATTGCAGCTTCAGAAAGGAAATAAATGAGTTTCTTTTGTTGAAGCGAGAGGTTTTCAAATTCAGGTACTTTGTAACGAAGCACCTCAATATCGGCAAATCGGTCAACATTATAGTTGAATTCGTTTTCTTGTGCCATATTATTGCATGATGTTAAAGTGAGAGCCAATAACGCAGCTCCTGGAATGATTGATTTAATAAAAGACATATTGTATTATTTTTGATTATTCTACATAAAGAATTAACCCTTTTAGATATTCACCTTCGGGGTGATAGATATTGATAGGGTGGTCGGCAGGTTGAGTGAGTTGATGTAGTATTCTCACTTTACGACGCGATTGTGCTGCTGCCGAGAACACAGCAAGACGGAATTGGTCTTTAGTCACTGCTTGTGAACATGAGAATGTAAACAAGATACCACCCGAACTAATCTTTTCAAATGCTTTGGCGTTGAGACGTTGGTAACCACGAAGAGCATTTTTTAACGCACTACGATGTTTGGCAAATGCCGGTGGGTCAAGCACGATGAGGTCGTATGAATCTTTCTCCATTGAGTCAAGGAACTTGAAAGCATCTTCGGCAAATGATTTGTGGCGAGCATCGCCGGGGAAGTTTAATTCCACGTTGGCATCGGTGAGGGTAATAGCCTTTGCCGAACTATCAACCGAGTGCACTAATTCAGCACCACCACGCATTGCGTAGAATGAGAAGCCACCGGTGTAGCAGAACATATTTAACACCTTGCGACCTTTGGCAAAATGTTCAAGCAAACTGCGATTGTCGCGTTGGTCAACAAAAAATCCAGTTTTTTGTCCTTTTAGCCAATCGACATGAAAGTTTAGTCCGTTTTCAATTGCAATGTTGGTTTCAAATCCACCAATCAAATAGTCGTTTTGAGGATCGAGTTGTGCTTTATAGGGGAGGGTGGTTTCTGATTTATAATATACATTTTTGATTTCCACTCCGTCAAGAGCAATAAGAGCATTTGCTATTTCGGTGCGAGCAAAGTGCATGCCGGGAGAGTGAGCTTGTACTACGGCAGTATTGCCATATATGTCAACAATTAGTCCGGGAAGGAAATCACCTTCTCCATGTACGAGTCGATACGCATTATTATCTTCACGGTCAAGTCGCAATGCTTTGCGTAGTTTTAATGCTTCGGCAAGACGTGTAGCAAAAAATGCTTGGTTGATTTCAGTTGCACCAAAGTCAAGAATACGCACCATGATGCTCCCTATTTGGTAATGCCCTACACCTATGTGGCGACCATCATGGCTTACAACATCAACGATGTCACCTTCTTCAATTGTATCGGCCATTGATGCAATTGCACCCGAAAATACCCAAGGATGAAAGCGATTTAGAGAGTCTTCTTTGCCTCGTTTGAGAGTTATAATGGGATTGTTCATGCTTGATTATTTAATGAAGAATCGATAAATATCGTTGGCATTGGCATAGATTAGTAATGCAAAAAGTATAGCCATGCCTATCATTTGAGCTCGTTCAAGGAATTTTTCGCTTGGTTTGCGACGAGTGATAATCTCAAATAGTAGGAATAACACATGTCCACCATCAAGTGCCGGGATAGGCAATATGTTCATAAATGCCAAGATTACCGATAGAAATGCTGTAATTGTCCAGAATTTATACCAACTCCAACTTTCGGGGAAGAGATCTCCAATTGCACCAAATCCACCAAGACTTTGTGCACCTTCGGCCGAGAATAAATGTTTGAGCGAACTTACATAAGTAACCATTTGGTTACAACCCATTTCAATTCCTTTGGGTATTGCTTGAAGGAATGAGTAGTTGATTGTAATTGATGGGTAAATGTCTGTGATTTGTTTGAGCTGAATACCTATTTTTCCTGCATCATTAGGGGTGATTTTTACAGTTGTGTTTTCACCATTACGAATCACACTCATTTCTACCTCTTTACCTTTATTTTTTAATAATTCTTCAGTAAATTCGGTAAATGATGGAGTCGCTACTCCGGCAACGGCTACTAATTGATCATCGACTTGAAGCCCGGCTTTTTCGGCAGTTTCTCCATTTACAACTTTAGCGACATGCACAGGTAAACGATAAACAAAGAATCCTTTTTCATCATTGAGTTGGAATATGAAATTTTCGGGGATTGCAATATTAATGGTGTCTTTGCCATTGCGAAGCACTGTAACATTTTTTGCTTCAACCATCTTCATTATATGGTCGTGGTCGGTAACATCGATTTTTTCTCCGTCAGCAAATAAAGGAATATCTCCATTTTGGAACCCAATTTTTTGAGCTGTTTCAACATATTCCATACCGGCAGTAGCCTTGTCATATTCAATATATTGTTCTCCCCATGTGAATGCTATGCCTGCATAGATTGCAATAGCAAGAAGGAAGTTGAACAATACGCCACCCACCATTACGAGCAATCGTTGCCATGCCGGTTTGGTGCGAAATTCCCAAGGTTGAGGCTCTGCCGAAAGTTTTGAGGCGTCTTGAGTTTCATCAATCATACCTGCGATTTGCACATAACCACCAAGAGGCAACCACCCGATACCATATTCAGTGTCGCACCAAGTGGCTTTGTCGCTTTTCTCGGTTTGCTCTGATGGTTGAGACGCATCTTTTTTATCTTTGAAGAATGACCATTTTTTTGTTTTGGGATTATACTTCACAAGATAAAACCAAGGATTGAAAAATAAGAAAAACTTATCAACTCTGATTCCAAAGATGCGAGCAAATAGATAATGCCCAAATTCGTGAATTATAACAAGGAGAGATAGTGCGGCAACTAATTGCCCGGCTTTTAGGATAAATGCTTCCATTAAAATTTCATTTGTTTTACGAGCAACTCGGCATATTCTCGAGTTGCAGAATTAGTATTAACATAATCTTCGTATGAAGGAGATGCGATAAATGGCATCTTCTCAATTGAATTTTGGATAATTCTATAAATGTCGAGGAACCCGATTTGTTCACGTAAAAATGCAGCAACAGCTATTTCATTTGCAGCATTGATTACGCAAGCAGTGTTGCCTCCCTTTTCAAGAGCATAATAACTAAGGTTTATGCCGGGGAAACGATTGGTGTCGGGAGCCTCAAAAGAGAGATTAGCATAGTCGGAAAGAGAGAGTGACGGCTCGTTGGTTGCTAATCGAGTAGCATCGCCAAGAGCGTAACGAATTGGCAGGTGCATATCGGGTAACCCTAATTGAGCTTTCACGGCTCCATCGACAAATTCTACCATTGAATGAATGATTGATTGGGGGTGAACCACTGCATCAATGCGATTTGCCTCAATGCCAAAAAGCCAATGAGCCTCGATAATCTCAAACGCCTTGTTGAGCATAGTAGCCGAGTCGATAGTGATTTTTGCCCCCATGTCCCAATTAGGGTGACGTAGAGCATCTTTGACTGTTACCGATTTTAATCGTTCAGCATCAAAAGTGCGAAATGGACCTCCCGACGCAGTGATAATCAATCGCTTTATCGATTGAGGGTCTTCGCCCACAAGGCATTGATATATTGCGGAATGCTCTGAATCGACAGGGATAACCTTTGATGTTGCCTCTTTGAGAAGATTGGTTACTAACTCGCCAGCCACAACAAGAGTTTCCTTATTGGCAAGAGCGATGTCTTTGTTTGCTTTGATAGCACTGATTGTAGGAGCTAATCCACTATAACCAACAGTGGCAGTAACCACGGTGTCGATGCAGTTGAGAGTCATAGCATCGGCAATAGCCTGAGTTCCGGCAGCAGTGTTGATGCCAAGAGGAGATAATGCCTTATGTAGTTGAGCATATTTGCTCTCGTCGGCAATGATTGCATATTTAGGACGATGTTTAATAGCCTGCTCAATTAGTTGTTCCACTTTCGAGCCGGCAACAAGCACCGTAGCAGTGAATTTATCAGGATATTCGGCAATGATGTCGAGAGTTTGTGTCCCAATAGATCCGGTAGAGCCTAAAATTGCAATATTTTTATGTTGAATAATCTTGTTTGAATTCATAATATGGCTAAAATAAACCAAAATGCAAATTTAGCGAAATTAATTCAATCATTCAATATACAATTACTTAATAAATGATAAGAGAAAAGGATAATGAAATCATAATTTTTGATATTCAAATAACCGTAGTCAATTAATGCAAAAAAAACAGATAGGCTAATGAGCCTACCTGTTATATGTTTAATCACTTTGCCTTTAATTCACAAAGCAGGGAGGGGGATTAGTTACCGTAGTTGTATGTTTTGATAACTTCGCCAACAGAGGTTTCACCCGAAATACTTGATTTTGACTTTTTAATTTCAACTTTTCCTTTCCATGAAGGGTAGTTTGTTTTATGATTTTTAAAAACGGCATCACAAGCAGCAATTACTTTGTCATCTTGTTCGGTTGTTGAAGAAGTGCCTCCAAGTGTACTTTTGATTGCTTCTGTATATTCAGCAATGCCAAAAAAAGCATCAAATGCCTCAGTGCCAGAACCAGAAGCAGAAAGGTTACCTGTCGCAGTGTAAACGAAAAGCCCTGGCTCATCTTCTTCAGAACAAGATGAGAAATTTAACGACATTGTCATAGTAATGACAACGAAGAGAAGGGTTTTGAAAATGTTTTGAACTTTCATGGTTTTAAATTTAAAATATGAATAATATGGTTAGATATACTTACCGATTTTAATGCGAGTCAAAACAATATGATTATTGTATTTAATAAGTATTGCAAAGATAAGTGTATTTTGAAAATATAACTAACAAAACGAAAAAAAAGTAATGAAAAGAAAATTTTTCGTCGTTCAATTAGTCCTTTTTTTTCTATATAATCATTGCTTTTATTGAACATTGTAGCGTGGTTATTCGTTATGAGAGTAATTAACGGAATGTAATATTTTGAAAATAATTTTAGTTTAATTAAAATCTACAAAACTATGAAGAAGAATTTATTTTTAGGGACAGCGGTCGTAACATTTGCATTAATGCCAATGGGGGCGATAGCTCAAAATGATGATTATGTTGTGGTAGAAGAAGATGTTACAGTTGTAGATATGTCGCAATGCAACGACATCTATTATTCTTCATGGCGAGACAATTGGTTCATACAATTTGGTGCGGGTATTAATGTTCCTTTAGTAGAAAATTATTTACCCGATGGTTCTGAAGAACGCCACGTTACAGCTGCTTATAATCTTGGCTTTGGAAAGTGGATGACACCTTATCTTGGTTGGCGTATCAGTGGATTATATGGGGAAATAAAATGGGATAATATTGTCCCAAGTAAGGCTAAATATGTGAGTGCCAATTTCGATTTGATGTGGGATATGTTTAACTCGATAGGTGGTGTTAACTCAAATCGCGTGTTTAGCATCGTGCCATTTGTTGGACTTGGTGGCACTTGTACGTGGGATTTTAGTGATAGGGTTCCTGCGATTCGCACTTCATACGGCGACAAACCGAATCAATGGACATTGCCTGTTTCTGCCGGTTTGCAATTGAGATTCCGTTTGTGTCAATATGCCGATTTCTTTATCGAAGGTCGTGCCCAATTCTATGGCGACAACTTCAACAATTATGCCTACGGTGAACCTGTCGATGTAAACATTACAGCTATTGGTGGTTTTGCAATCAACATCGGTGGAAGAAATTATAAGGCATATAATCCTTGTGGCGACCTTGGCTATATTGCAAGTTTGAATGATCAAGTGAATGACTTGAGAGCATCGCTCGCTGTTACGAGTGCCGCTCTTGCCGAAGCAGAAGCTCAATTACCATGTCCGGAAGTGAAGCCTACACCTGTTGTAGCAGCACCTAAGAGCGATGTTATTTTACTTTCAACTGTGAGATTTGCCCTCAACTCGGCTACAATTACCGACACCGAAATGGTAAATGTGTATAATGTGGCTGAATGGTTGAAAGAAAATCCTAAACAAAATATAGTAATTAAGGGTTATGCTGATGAAAAGACCGGTACGAGCGATTATAATATGGAACTTTCTCGTCATCGTGCACAAAATGTTCATGACGCATTGGTTGGTTATGGTATTAATGCAAATCGTTTGTCAATTCAAGCCGAAGGAAGCAATTCTCAACTTTATGACACCAATGATTGGAATCGTATAGTAATCTTTGCCCCTGCAAAATAATACGTAAAATAAAGTAACCGCATAATATAACAAGGAGGTGTGTTAGTTAAGCTTAACACACCTCCAGTTGTTTATTTTTGTATGATGTATATCTATTATGCCCAGTTCTTTACAATTTTTGCCACAGTCTTTGTTACGTTGGCTGATGCAAAGTCGTGTTGCATTGCCAATTCAAGTGGCACTTTTTCTTCTAATATAGGATAGATGCCTGCGAATCCCATAGCATTTAATTCATCGCATGGCTCTACACAACCTCCAATTGCAACTGTGGGTATTCCCATTTTTTTTGCACGAGCGAGTACACCGGCAGCCGTTTTCCCTTTGGGGGTTTGGAAATCCACTTTTCCCTCTCCGGTAATTACAAGGTCGGCATCGGCTATGCGGTTGTTGAAATCAATCGCATCAAGTACCATCTCAACACCACTGCGAAGAGTGCCATTTAAGAAAGCCCGGAACGCTCCACCCATACCACCGGCAGCTCCAGCACCTGCAATCGGCACTATATCTATTCCATATTTATCTTCTATAACTTTTGCAAATGAAGCCATTCCTTTATCGAGTTCTTCAACCATTTGAGGCGAAGCACCTTTTTGAGGAGCAAACACGTATGCTGCTCCTATTGGTCCACAAAATGGGGTGTCAACATCGCAAGCAATTGTAAATGTTGATTCTCGCACTTCGGTTGGCACCTGACTATCGTCGATTTGAGCTATGTCGCCAAGAATGCCACCGCAACAACGAGTAATTTCATTGCCATTTTTGTCTATGAATTTGAATCCAAGAGCTTGTAACATTCCTGTTCCGGCATCGTTTGTGGCACTGCCTCCAATTCCCACAAGAAAGTTGCGACAGCCACGTTTAATTGCGTCGAGAATCATTTCGCCTGTGCCGAAAGTAGATGTTTTCGCAGGATTACGTTCTTTAATAGCAATAAGGGGCAAGCCACTTGCCGATGCCATTTCGATAATGGCAGTAGTGCCGGCAATACCGTAAGTGGCATCTACCTCTCGGTCAAGAGGATTTTTTACAGTGATAGTGATGAGTGAGCCACCAAGAGCTTCAACTACGGCATCAACAGTACCCTCGCCACCATCGGCGACATTTATTTCTATCACTTCGCATTGGGGATATATTTCATGCACTCCACGAGCCGCACTTTCAGCAACATCTTTTGATGAAAGAGAACCTTTGAATGAGTCAGATGCTATGACGATTTTTTTCATGATATATAATGGTTGTGTTATTTATATTATCCGATAAACATATATGTGAGCATTGTGCCAACAGCGAGAATAAAACCTACTAAGGTTTCATAGGGAATGAGTTTCAATCGTTGGTTAACATTCATACCCATTGTGCCACCGGTGGCATGGAAGAATGAGCCATGAGGTAGATGGTCGAGAACGGTAGCTCCCGAGTTGACCATTGCGGCTCCCCACACAGCAGTAACTCCGGCTGCCATAATTGCTTCTCCAAACGATGCTGATGCTATAGTTGCACCGGCAGTGGTTGAAGCAGTGGCTGCCGACATGATAGCACCTGAGATAGGTGCCATAAATGTGCCACCGTTGCTAATGCCCGACAATAGTTCAACAAATACATCTTTTATGGTAGAAGCCGATATAATGCCTGCAATAGTACCTGTCCCGATTAGCAACATCGCGATACCCGACATTTTTTCAAGACCGTAGTTTATACATTCCATTGCTTTTTTATAGTATCCGGTAGTGAGAATTCCCACGATACCTCCAACCGGAAGTGCAATCATTGGGTCAATAACAATGCCACATATTGGGCGAAGTGCCATAAGTGCAATAGTAACAATAGGACCGGCTATACTTGCCCATAACGGGGGTAGATTTTCTTCATTATCTTTTTGTCCGGGTTCGGTTGTCATTAAATCTTTCTTGGGAATCATTGGCACAATCACAAACACAGTGATAAGCAAGCCAATAATTGCAGGAATGATGTTTGCCATCATCACATCGGGTAGGGGAGCGTTATTGAAGTTCTCAGCGGCTGCAATAGTATTAGGGTTGGGCGAAATGATATTGCCACATTTGCCACCACCAACCAATGCAATAAGTAGTTTTGTGCGTGAGAGATTGAGTTTACAGCCACTTATAATGGCGATAGGTGCAATAGTAATGACTGCTACATCAATGAACACGCCTATTGCAGTTAATATCATTGCCGATAGTGCAAGAGCGAGGAATATAAACCGTTGACCTAACGCATTGATTATGCTATGGGCAATTCGTGAGGCAGCTCCTGTTTTGACAAGCATACCTGTAAGCACCCCGGCTGCAACAATGCGTAAAATAGCAGGCGACATACTTGATACGCCATCAATCATTTTGGCAACTGTGTCAACCAAGCCCCACCCGGCAAGAAGCCCACCGGTAACGGCTCCTATGATAAGGCTGTATACGGGAGAGACTTTTTTGATAATAAGTACGATTGATAAAATAAGCCCAATGAGGGCGGCAAGTGCACTATCCATTGTTTTTTATGATTGATTTAAGTTATTTGGTATAATTTAATTACAATAATGCTAAGAACTTTTAGCTTTTAGAATAGATAAACTAATCTGATATTCCATGAACGGTTGCGAGCCGTATAATCTATTAGCTTCACTGTTTGTAAACAGTCGGTCATGCCCCAGTTGTAAAATCCCGAAAGTTGCCAATTTTTGAAAATTTCTACACCGAGCCCAACTTGCAATCCCACTTCGCCACCGGCAAAGTCGATAGCTTTATTTTTAGAGTGTCCCACTCCGATAGAGAAAGTTGGTCCACCAAATACAAATGGAGCAAGATAATCCTCAAATCCATCTAATTGATGATATTTGAATCGCAAATTGATAGGGATTTCAATATAATGAAGTTGGGTATTTTCAATACCATATCCATCAATTTGCCAGATATATCTGTTCATATCCAATGTTGCACCTCGTTGAGTGTACATCAGCCCGGCTTCAACACCAAAGCCAATGCCGGGAAACATCATTTCAGAGAATCCTCCGACAGAAAATCCCACATTACTTTTGACCCCGATTATGCCATCTTGGTTAAATTTTAAATCGTTAAAACTCACACCGGCAATCGCTCCATAACGTAGATCGGCTGCGGTAGAGATTCCAAATATGGCACACATCACAAGTATTGATGTTAGTATTTTTTTCATTACCGTAGTAGCTTTTACTGATTAATTTTTGATTAATTCGATAGCTTCTTCAACACTCGCAAGCGATTGTTCACCTGTTGTCATGTTTTTGAGCATCATTTTGTTTTGAGCCATTTCGGTTTCACCCACAATAGCAACAAATGGAATCGCTAACGCATCGGCATAACCCATTTGTTTTTTCATCTTTGCAGTATCGGGATAAATCTCAGCTCTAACTCCGGCATTACGTAACTCTTTGAGCATCTTCATTGAAGCACCGGCTTCGGCTACTCCGAAATTGGTAAACATCACTTGTGTTGCATCTTTTGCCTCTTCGGGATAAAGATCAAGAGTATTAAGAACATCGTAAATGCGGTCGGCACCAAATGAGATACCAACGCCCGACACGCCTGAAAGTCCGAATACGCCTGTCAAGTTGTCATAACGACCACCGCCGGTGATGCTTCCTATAGCAACATCTTGAGCCTTAACCTCAATAATTGTACCAGTATAGTAATTCAACCCACGAGCCAACGATACATCAAGGTCGAGAGTGGCACGCAATCCTAATGCTTCAACGCCGGCAACTACTTCACGCAATTCTTTTACACCGAGAGCCCCGATTTCTGAGGTCGCTAACAATGTTTCGAGTTGGGCAAGTCGTTCGCTGATTGAGCCATCGATAGCGAGAATAGGTTGCAATGTTGAGATAGCATCTTCGCTTAATCCACGTTCGTGCAATTCGGCATTTACATTTTCAATTCCAATTTTGTCAATCTTATCGATTGCCACTGTGATATCTATGATTTTTTCAGGAGCACCAATCAATTCGGCAATACCGGCAAGTACTTTGCGGTTGTTGAGCTTGATGGTGATATTGATTTTCAATCGGTTGAATACTTCATCAACCAATTGCAGAAGTTCGATTTCATTTACCAACGAATCACTACCCACTATATCGGCATCGCATTGATAAAATTCACGATAACGACCTTTTTGAGGACGGTCGGCACGCCACACAGGTTGAATCTGGAAACGTTTGAATGGGAATTGCAACTCATTTCGATGTTGCACCACATAGCGAGCAAATGGCACAGTTAAGTCATATCGCAATCCCTTTTCGCTGATTTGTGATGTGAGATGCACATAATCATCATTTTCAACAAGAGATTTATCGGCTCCACGCAAAAAATCGCCCGAGTTGAGGATTTTGAACAATAGTTTGTCCCCCTCTTCGCCATATTTGCCCATCAATGTTGATAGGTTTTCCATTGCCGGAGTTTCTATTTGTTTGAATCCGTAAAGCTTAAATACTTCGCGAATTGTGTCAAAAATATAGTTGCGACGAGCCATTTCTACTGGCGAAAAGTCGCGAGTCCCTTTTGGAATTGATGGTTTTTGTGCCATTTTTTATATATTTACTTTTGTTTTTGCTTAAAAATGAATTGCAAAGTTACAAAAATATTAGGGGATTTAATAAAATCCCCCTAAAAGATTAATCTTAATCTCTGCGAGAAGTATAAATTAAAATGTAATATACTAATGTTGCAAGAGAGCTTAGTGCTGCCACTACGTAGGTGTAAGCTGCACTTTTAAGGGCATCTTTGGCGTGGTCGTGAGTTGTATAGTCGGTTATGTGAGCCGAGTTGAGCCATGCTAATGCTCTACGTGAAGCATCGATTTCAACGGGTAATGTGATAAAACTAAATAATGTTGTTGATGCAAAAAGAATTATCCCGGCAAGCAATAATTGAGGGAATGTCTCGACAGTAAAAATTCCGGCGAGCAATAGCCAAGGCATCACTTTAGATGCAAAACTCACAACCGGTACCAACTTTGAACGCATTGTCAAAAATGAATAAGCTGTTGCATGTTGCACTGCATGACCACATTCGTGAGCTGCAACGGCTGCTGCAGCCACACTATTGCCATTATATACATCGGGGCTAAGGTTGACAGTTTTGTCTGCTGGGTTGTAATGGTCGGTTAAACGTCCGTTTACTTGAGTTACTTTCACGTCGTGAAGCCCATTTTGTGCCAACATTCGTTGAGCTACATCACAACCACGCAATCCACCGGGGAGAGCTTCTTTTGAATATTTTTCAAACTTGCTATTTAGGCGAGCTTGCACAATATAGCTCGCAAGGGCGATAACGCCAAAAATCAAATAAATTGACATAATCTTATAAATGAGGTTAAAAATCACTCTATAATGTTACAAAGATAATGCCAACCAATGTTATATGGAAATTATGTAATACTTTTTGTGAACTTTTGGCAAATGTTGAATATAGTTGGATATAAAACAAATAGGAGGTATGCCATAATCATAGCATGCCTCCCAATTTTATAACTTGGAGTATTTTGTTATTTCACTAATTCTTTGCAAATAGTGCCATCGCTATATTTTACGATATTTACACCCTTTGTTGGAGCAATCAATAAATTTCCGTAGATGTCATAACGAGCAATTTCAACGGTATTATTGTTAATAGAAATATTTTCAACTCCGGTATATTCAATTTCAAATGAGCCGGTATAGCTGTTTAATATTTCTCCTGATTCTGATTTTGCCACTACATCATAGTAATATTCCCCATTTTCAAAACCTTCGATTGTAAATTCGATATAATCCGACATAGGAATAATTTTACCGGTTTCATCGTAGTGAACAGTTTTTGCCAACTGAGTCTTTTCGGCATCGAAATATATATTCAAAGTATATTCAGTGGCATTATCTACACGAGGAATAGCAAATGTTGCAGTTTGCTCTTTTGTTTCTACCGATGGGCTACGAGTGCCATCATATTCATAATGACAAATACCGTAGGCTTCTACATCTTCCACAACATATTCTACTTTAGGAGTTCCTGTTGCATTCACACGCTTGATGCCCGATTTATTGCCCGATGCTGCATCAGCAATATAAGCCCAATAAACATAGTTGCCATCGCTTGTGAATTGACGCACATATACGCCCTCATTGTCTGTGGTGTTTTCAGCTGATGCAGGAGAGCTATCGATCAATTCCCATTTACTTGGAAAACTTGTTGAGCCTCCATTGCGAATAGTGCTTATCGGCATTCGATAAACTCCATGATCGCTTGCATTAACCGAGAATACATATATATAATCATTTTTCTCATCAAGGAACATTGCGGATAGTTTAATACCTTGAGCTATCACAGGATAAGGAATTGATGCCGATTGTGCTTGCGAAGAAGTCGCATATATATCTGATTGTTTATATCGGCAGATACCATTTCCATTATATCTAAAAGCATGCCAATAAACACCTTCTGAATCGCGTTGAAATCCGGCATGAATCGCACTATAGGCTAATTGACGATTATAATATGGTAATTTATCAGCTGTCGCAAACACAGGAACCTCATCAGAGGTCATATATGGTGTATTATACACCTCTTTTGCTGGCAGCACTTTTACTCCTCCTACTGAGAAACTACGACAAGTATAATATAATTTATCATCATCAATCATAATATGGAATGGGTCAAGGAATGCTTGATAGTTCTTTCCGTCGCCATAATTCTTATTATTTACGATTGTTGATTTTGAAAAACCTTGTTCACGTTTATTCACTACATATAGTTCTCCATCACCAAGAGTGTTGTTTTCATCGTTGACATAGTAATATTGTTCTCCGGCATTCACACCATAGATTGCTCCATGCCATGATGCCAATTGAAATGTGTGGGCACCGGCAGGGATATAAGTGTCAACGACCTCTTTTTTATCCATGTCATAATAGCAGATGTTGCCATCTTTTTTTGCGAAATAAAGT
>CAJGDJ010000035.1 GCA_904502025.1 uncultured Muribaculaceae bacterium | reverse complement strand
TCTCCTTTTTTCGTATTGCTCGTTTTTTCTGCTGTTGATTGGCAGTTGGGACGCCCCAACTGCCAATCAGTCCTTATAAAGTTGAATCATTGATGGTAATTTTAACATCATATTTTCGCACTTCGTTTTTTAATTTATGTAAATGTGATTTTGTGTATTTTTCAACTCTTTTATGAGTGAGATGATTGCAGTTGTAGTAGCTCGGTCAATTACTCTATGACGGTTGCCTGGAAAATGATGAGTAGCAGAAATGATGCCTTTAGGTGTTTTAACCGCAATACAGACTGTTCCAACCGGTTTCTCCGGTGTGCCTCCTCCTGGGCCGGCTATGCCCGACGTTACGATAGAACAGTCGGTGCCTATAACTTGGCAAGCTCCTTGTGCCATTTCTTCAACAGTGGGAATGCTTACTGCTCCGAAGGCTTCGAGTGTCTCGTTAGCTACTCCTAACACGCGATGTTTTACATCATTGCTATATGCCACAACGCTACCCATAAAAACCGATGAACTACCTGCAATAGAGGTGATTTGGTGTGCGATATTTCCTCCGGTGCAACTTTCGGCTGTAGCAATGGTGAGTCCTAATCTGTTGAGATGATGTAATAATATTTCGGGTGGAGTGAGGTCGTCATCGTGTAAAATATAGTCGCCAAATCGCTCAATTAATTCGTTTTTGTATCTATCAAGTTCTTGATTAATGAAGTTGCCATCGGCATGTGTGCCATCAAGACGTAGGCGTATCAATCCCGATTTTGGTAGATATGCAAGGTGTATGTATGTGGGGAGTGAGTTTTCCCAATCGCTAATTTCCATTGCAAGACGCGATTCGCTCCAGTCGGTAATTAATAGAGTGCGATGTTCGATGGTTACATTGCTGTGAAACTTTGCTAACAACATTGGTAATACTGCCTCGCGAAACATTTGTTGAGTTTCAAATGGTACTCCCGGCATGGCAACAAGCACTTTGCCTTCTTTCTCAAACCACATTAATGGTGCTGTTCCTACTCGGTTTTGAATCACTTTGCATGATGATGGCACAATAGCTTGTGTTGCAGTGAGTGTATTTAGTTTTAGTCCTCGTTTTGCTACAACTTCTTTTACATTCTCAAGCACATCGGCATTTTCATATAGCTCTCCACCAAAGTATTGACAAAGTATTGACTTAGTGATATCGTCTTTTGTTGGTCCCAACCCTCCTGTAGTTAAAACTATGTCGCTCAATTCAAAAGCACGATTGGTAGCACGAAGAATTTGCGTTGAATCATCGCCAACCACTTGCACGTCATTAACTTTCCACCCATAAGGACCTATCATTCGAGCTATATCTCCCGAATTCGTGTCAATCACTTGCCCGATGAGGATTTCATCTCCGATAACAATAATTGAAACATTCATGATAAATTGAGAATTGAAAGTTGAAAATTGAGAAAATGTCTTATTTCTTGTTCTGCTGTTTTATTGTCTTGATGATTGAGGTTAAGATGGTAATGATTTTTCAATTATATAGTTATTCTTGCATAAGGTACGGCGTTGTAGTGGCAGAAGTCGCCGGCGAGGTATTTGTAGTATCCAGCAATGGCTACCATTGCTGCATTGTCGGTTGTAAATGCTCGTTCGGGGATAAACGCGTTTAATCCATGTTTGTCGCAATAGTCGGCAATAGCTTGTCGTACGCCTGAATTGGCTGATACACCACCACCTATGGCAACGGTTTTAACTCCAGTGAGGTCAATGGCTTTTTTGAGCTTGTCAAGAAGAATTTCGATGATAGTGCGTTGCAATGATGCGGCGAGGTCGGCTTTGTTTTTTTCGATAAAGTCGGGATCGAGTTTTTTTGCATCACGCAATGTGTAGAGAAATGAAGTCTTTAATCCACTAAAACTGTAATTTAGCCCGGGGATATGTGGCTTGGAGAACTTAAAACGAGATGCGTCACCTTCAGTTGCGAGTCGATCGATATGAGGTCCTCCGGGATAGGGTAGTCCCATTACTTTTGCACATTTGTCGAATGCTTCACCGGCAGCGTCGTCGATAGTTTGTCCAAGAACTTCCATGTCGTTATAATTCTTAACAAGAATGATTTGAGAGTTTCCTCCCGATATAAGCAGACAGATGAAAGGGTATTCGGGGACGGTATCGTCGGGGTTGCGACGAATGAAGTGAGAAAGCACATGCCCATGAAGGTGGTTTACGTCAACGATGGGAATGCGTAGCCCTAATGATAGACCTTTTGCAAATGATGTTCCCACAAGTAGAGAGCCTAATAATCCGGGACCACGAGTAAAAGCTATGGCACTAAGGTCGGCTTTCTCGATTCCGGCACGTTTGATGGCGGTGTCAACCACCGGTACGATGTTTTGTTGGTGGGCACGAGATGCCAGTTCTGGAACAACACCACCATATTCTTCATGAACGCTTTGACTTGCAATGACGTTTGAAAGAAGAATGCCGTCTTTAATAATCGCTGCACTTGTGTCGTCGCACGATGATTCGATTCCCAATATAATAGTGCTCATAATGTTGCTTCGTTATACTAATAAAAATTATAACTACAAAGATACGAATTTAATATATAATGTTTAGTGTGTAGTTGCTGAATTTTATATAAATTTGTGGTATAAATAAAGTGAATATGTATAAAGACTCATTCAAGGTTGTTGCGGCAATTCCTAAAATAAATGTTGCCGATTGTGAACATAACGCGAGTAATATAATAAGCATTTGTGGCAAATTGAGTAGCCAAGATGTGCAGTTGGTCGTTTTTCCGGAGTTGTCGATTACGGGTTGTACATGTGGCGATTTATTTAGTTCGGAGGTGCTGATAGCAAATTGCGACAGGCAGTTGGCTCGCATTGCCAATGAATCGCGAGCATGGGATATGTCGATAATTGTGGGGGCAGTGATTGCTCATGATGAGAATTTATATAACTGTGGAGTTGTAATTTCACGAGGTGAAATAATAGCAGCTGTGCCTAAATGTGTTAATGACGGTAGCCAAATTTTTGTGTATGGCGAAAATGTTGATAAAATCGTTTCGATTGCAGGGAAAAAGGTGAGAATGGTAAGTAGTCAGATGCTTCCGGTAGAAGATGGATATGTTGCAGTTATTGTTGGCGATGACTTTGCCGATGCTAATTTCTCGTCACAAACACGTGGTCAGGTTGTAGCTCACTTAGGAGCTCACAAGGCGGTGATGGGAGAATATCAACATCATATAGATAATATTGTGTCTCGGTCTCAGCGATGGGGTACAACATATATATATGCCGGAGCAGGTTATGGAGAATCTACCACCGATTATGTATATGACGGGATTGCAGTTGTAGCTCAAAATGGAGAGTTGTGTGCCAAAAATGAGCGATGGCAATTTACAGAACAATGGGTTGAAGCTGAAGTTGGAGGTGAGGCACCTAAATATATGCCTGCAATGAAAATTGCAGAAAATGCTGATGTGGTTTATAAAAATCCATTTGTGCCAAATGAAGATATTGCTGAAACATATTGTAGTGATGCTGTGAATATTCAAATCATGGCATTGATGCGTAGATTGGAGGTTACACATTGTAAGAATCTTGTAATTGGAATTTCGGGTGGGCTTGACTCAACGCTTGCATTACTTATCGCAGTTAAAACATTTGATCGATTAGGTATTGATAGAAAAGGAATTATTGGTGTAACGATGCCGGGTTTTGGTACTACTGATCGAACATATAATAATGCACTTGTGATGATGCGTTCATTTGGAATTTCAATGCGTGAGATTTCAATAGTGGAAGCTGTTAAACAACACTTTGCCGATATAAATCATAGTATATCGGTGCATGATATAACGTATGAAAATTCGCAAGCACGTGAACGTACCCAAATATTAATGGATATAGCCAACCAAGTGGGAGGCATGGTACTTGGCACGGGAGATATGTCGGAATTGGCTCTTGGGTGGGCTACATATAATGGCGACCACATGTCGATGTATGGTATTAATGCCGGAGTGCCTAAAACTCTTGTAAAAAGATTGGTTAAATGGATTGCTGAAACTGAAAATGATGAAGTTTGTAGAAAGGCATTGTTTGATGTTATTGATACCCCAATAAGTCCCGAACTCGTACCTGCTGACGATAATGGAAATATCAAGCAAAAGACAGAAGATTTAGTTGGACCTTACGAGTTGCACGACTTTTTCCTATATTATACATTAAAATTTGGATATGCACCTTCACGAATTTATTCTTTAGCTCAAACGGCTTTTGAGGGTGTATATGATAATGTGATTATAAAGCAATGGTTGACGACGTTTTTCCGTAGGTTCTTTAATCAACAATTCAAACGCTCATGTCTGCCCGATGGTCCATGTGTGTGTGGTGTAAGTTTGTCGCCAAGAGGTGCATGGCAAATGCCATCAGACGCATCTTCGTCATTATGGCTTAAAGATTGCGAGGATATTAATATATAATAACTCTAATTGAGTTTTTTACAGCATCAGTTGTCAAATTGTTAATAATAGTTTTCTTGATTTAGAACTATTCTTCCCAACAGGGCGTTTTCTTTGCTATTTCAGGTATAGTGGAGGCATGATAAATGGGGTCGTAACCACGTAATCGTTGAGAGCGATAGTCGTTTAATGCAATAATGGCATATTTGCCGAGAATGAGTATTGCAATAAGGTTGCAAATTGTCATCATTCCCATTGTAATGTCGGCAATCGCCCACACGAAGTCAAGACTTGCTGTGGCTCCAATCATTACCATAGCACCTACTGCTCCTCGATAAAAATATAGTATGCTGCGTTTTTTTGTCATGAACTGTATATTGGTTTCTCCGTAATAATAGTTTCCAATAATACTTGTAAATGCAAAAAGGAAGATGGCAATTGTTACGAAATCTCTACCATAAGCTCCAACCTCGTGGTTTAGTGCTACTTGAGTGAGTTCTATGCCATTGAATTGAGTGTAAAATGTGCCACTGCAAAGAATAATTAAAGCTGTGCAGGTGCAAATGATTATAGTGTCGGTATAGACAGCGAGTGATTGCACTAATCCTTGTTTTACCGGGTGGCTTACTGATGCAGTGGCTGCTACGTTTGGAGCTGAGCCTTCGCCAGCTTCGTTGCTGAAAAGTCCACGTTTGATTCCCATAAGCATTGCCATTCCTAATCCACCGCCTAAGGTTGACTCAATAGAGAATGCTTCTGTTACGATAAGTTTTAGTATCGACGGAATTTGAGTTATGTTCAGAACTATGATTATGAAGGCAAGAAGAATGTATGCAATAGCCATTATGGGGACGATTATTTCGCTAAAACGTGAGATGCGTTGAATGCTACCACATATTATTAATAGAGAAAGTAAGGTTAATACGATACCAATAATTGTTGGTGACAACCCAAAAGATGCGTTGACGGCAGATGCTATGGTGTTGGATTGTACAGAGTTATAAGCTAAGCCAAAAGTGATTGTTATGAGAATTGCAAAAAGGTTGGCCCATGCTTTGTTTCCTATGCCATATTTGATATAATATGCAGGTCCACCCATATATGATTTTTCGCCTTTTACTTTGTATAATTGAGCGAGTGTCGATTCTATAAAAGCATTTGATGCACCGAGTAGGGCAATTATCCACATCCAAAACACAGCTCCCGGACCTCCAATGGCGATAGCAGTGGCTACACCGGCGAGGTTCCCTGTTCCCACGCGACTTGCTATCGACACGGCAAATGCTTGAAAAGAACTTATTGAGTGCTTTTTATCGGAGTCGTGTTGAGCATTGTGTTTCTTACCGGAGTTGGCAAGTTGTTTTATCATTTCGCCAATCATGGTAAATTGTATGCATCGAGTTTTTATTGTGAAGTATATAGCACAAAACAATAATGCTATAATGAGGATATAACTCAAAAAAATGTTGATTAAGTCGAGTATCTCCATGTGTTGAAAAGCTATGTTTATTATTATTGAACTGCAGTGCTGTCAGGAATAATTGTAGGATTTGTGGTTGTAATACTATCAACAGAAATAGTGTCGATAGGGTTCTCTGAATCGTTGTTTTTCTTATTCTTTTTCTTATTCTTCTTTTTTAAGAATGCAAACATATTATCAAAGTCTTGGCGATACATAATACCAACCCCTTGAGTGGTGGTTGCTGTTTTGAGATAGTAGTTCTGGTCATTATAACGATTGTAGGCTTTAAGACGCCATGACCCTTTTGGATTTAATAGATATTCTATATCGAAATCTCCGATGAATTGGTTGGTATTTAGAGATTTATCACGATAACCGAAGTTGCCATTCAAACGAAGTCGGTTATTGAGTAGTGTGCTTGAAAGAGCCACATCTACTTCAACGTCGGAAAAGTCGCCCAAGTTGCTTCGTAGATTGGGCGAAATGGTCCAATTTTCGCTAAGCTGACCTAACATGTTGCTAAGTTGTGAAGATATAGTTGATGATGCTACCGAAAAAAGTTCATTTCCTTTGGTGGTTGTCATGTATTCGGGAGTGTAAAAGCGATTTAGAGCTAACAGATATAAGCATTGGCGTTTCATCATTTCTTCGGTACTTATGATGCTGTTAACTTTACTTTCAATGTCTCCTTTTGAGTTGGCAAATGATGGAAATTCGAGTTTGTATTTGATGTCGGGTTGAGTCATTATGCCGTTGATGTTAAAAACAACATCGATAGGGACATTTGTGTTATTTACACTCTTATCTTCAAGAAATGCTTCATCGAGGTCGCTAAGGTTGGCTTTAACCGGATATACGGCAGCGATGTCGAGTTTGGCTGCCATAGGGTCGCCATCAAACGATATTTTACTATCATCTCTGATTTTGAAGTCTTTGAGGATAATATCTTGTAGTGTGAAGTTGTAACTGCCTTCATCGAGTTCGTATGTGCCATACATCTTTACGTCGTCGTTGCTTGTTGAATAATGAAGTTTTAGTTGTCCTGTACCTCGAGCTTTAATTCTGTCGCCTCCAACCGGGTCCATAACTAATGTAACTTGTGCGTTAGGCGTTACGTCAGCAATGATATTCATGTTGAATATCGTAGAGCTGGTCTCTTCTCGTTTTTTGATGCTTTCTCTGAAGCGAATAACTTCGATTGGCTCGTTACTTGAGCTTGATAATATGGGGTCTTTGCCTATTAAATTTTTGTCGCGGAATGAGAGGAAGTTGTATTCGCTGGCACTAACCAAATCGGAAATGATAAATGTGAATGTTGAATTAGAAGCAGTTCTCATTTCAACACCAAGATTAACCACTCCGGGTTTTCCGTTGATTCGGGCAAAACCGTTGCCGTTAATATGCCCATACCAATTCTCGCCAAATTTCTCAGTTGTATTGTAGCATAAGAAGTTGCTTGCATTAGTGATATTAAATTCAAATTCGGCATCTCTAAAGTATGAATGTCGCAACTGCCCGTTGAGAGTTGCCGTGTTGTGATTTGGATCGTAGATTGTTATGTTTTTGAAATCTATTAATCCCGGATAAATGTGAATTGTATCGGAAGCAGAATATGTGACATCGGTAAACTTGATTTTGAACTTAAAATCATCAACATAAATATCTCCGATTAAATCTACGTCTTTGAAAGTCCCATAAAGTTGAGCTTTACCGGTAGCCAAACCCTGAATGTCAGATGCAAATGCCGACATAAATGGTTGCATGAAACTTGCATTAAGTTTGTTGGCATTAAATCTGAGATCGAGAGCTTCTTTTATAGGGAATATATCGGCATTGATATATGAATGTAAGCCATTTTCTTGGGTTATATCGGCATTGATGTTGACAGCTTGTTGTTCATTGTCCCAGTGAGCGTCGAGAAGTCCGTCGCCAAACACGGTGCCATTATAACTGATGCCTTTGACGTCTAACCTTGGAGTGTATGCCACAGGACTTTTGCTGAATAATTCAGAAGCATAGAATTTTCCTGTTGCGTCGCCCCCAATTGTTACACTATTTATCTCAAGGGTTTGGAATAAATAGTCGAGACTTAGATTTTTGATGTCAATACATAGCACATCATTGGGCGAAGGTGATGCTTTCCCAGAGATGTTGATATATTGCTCGGCATGTCGCACATCAAAATTCTCTACCGCGATGATTGAATCTGAATAGTGAACATTGGCATGTTGGATTGTCCAAACACTGTCGTTAAATGCCAATTCGCTTGGGTTGATGGTTAAATCGGTAGCTAAATTATTCTTTTCATCGCGAGAGAATAGGGTAGATAGGTCAATGGCTCCGTCAAAGCGTTGTTTGCGGTTTATTTTCCAATTGACATTTGCATCAAGACGGTTGTTGCTTCCATTGCAAATGATGTCGATTGGCATCATACCATGTTTTGTGGGTTGCTCGGTGTGGGCCAATAATTGGCATTTGTCAATGCTGTTGTCAATATCAATAGATAGTTGGGTGTTTTCTATAAGTTTGTTCTTGTTTGCTATATACGGAATGTTTGTGGCGAGATTGAATTTGCCGTCGGGTTGGCTGAAGTTTCCACTTATGATTAACGGAGAGAATAGTTTAATTCCGGTGTTGAAATAGTCTAAAATATCGTTGTCGTTGTTAATAGTTATGCTGTATGTAAAGTTGTTATGTTTTTGTCCTGAAATTGGTTTATGAGGAAGACAATCGGAATTGTTGAAAATTGCGGGTAGAGAATAGGATAGTAGCTCTTTTATTTCGGGTGCTAACGACTTGAACGAATAGCTCCCGATGATAGAGGCGTTAAATGGCGTTGACGATATTGAAATTTGTTGAGGGTATGAGTCATTATTAGCGTTGATAGTGATTTTGTCGATAAATAAATCTTTGTCGGGTCGGTTGTTGAAACGAATGTTACTTATGTTGATATATCCATTTGCTCTGTCGGGGTCAACTCCTTTAATATTTGCATCAATTGTGGCCGATAAATTTGTTTGTTTTTTGCTTAAATTGATTTTGTCAAAAGCGATTAAAGGTATGTCGGCGTGTAAATCAACCATAGGATTATTTTTGTTGATATTTCCATTTCCAATAATGGATAATTGCACATTTGGGTCGTTGATTGAGATAAAGCCTTCTATATCTTCGTTGTTAATAGATATATTGGTAGTTATGTCGTTGTATTGATAGTTATTGAAGTCGAAGTGAGCGATTTCTCCATCGACAGTGCCTTTAATTTTTTTGTTATTTAGAAATATATTGAAATTGATGTCGCCGGTGGTGGTGCCGAGTTTTGTATTGTTTGCAAGTTTGCCAATATTAAATTCTTGTGCAATAACCTTTCCGGTTAATTGTGTAGCCTTTGATTTGCCTGTTCTCTTGTAGTCAAGGTTAATTGAGCCATTGCCAATTGCTGTAGTTGTTTTTCCCAAAAAGTGAAAGTTGTTTAATAAACCATTGAGCTGCCCATTAAGTTTAATGTGTCCTAATTGTTGTAGTTGTAATGATAGTTTGGGCTTTATGATATTTAGTTGGGTCAAAATTCTGGTTATGTCGTGTGCATTAGTGTTAATTGAAAGGTCGGGGAATGAAATGTGCATTGTTTGGGGAGTTATTGCATTGACAATATTACCTGAGGTTGATAAATTTATAGTTTTGGAATCATGGTTAAGTTGTAAGGTGTTGATAATTAGATTGTTTAGATTTCCATTGGCGTTGAGTGTAATATTTAGTTGTTCATCGAAGTTTTTGAATGTAGGCACAAATGCTACAAAATCACAAAGATTTATATAACTACCATCTAATAGGGCAATATTAAACGGTATTTCGCCTATTTTTTTACTAATGTCGTTCAAATTGTTATATGCGATATTGATGTCGCTAAATGCAAGATGCGACTTGTCTAACGAAAGCTCAAGACCCTTAACGTTTATTCCGGTTGATGTTATGTGGAAGTCCCCATGAAGGTCAGATATTTTTATTCCTGATTGTTCTTCAACACTAAAACGTTTTATATTGAAAATATAATCATCGTTTTTTAGTTGTGGAATGTGAATGTCGGCATTGAGGTTTGAAATATTGATGTGATTTTTGTCGAAGCAGTTATTGTTCGTTGGCTTCGATAAGATGTTAAACGATGCTTGTGAATCGCGAATCACAACAGAGTTGATGCGTAGGTCAAACTTTGTGGGTGGTTTGTTTTTGTCTTTTGGTTTTAGTCGCTCTATTATGTTTTGAATATTGAGTTGAGATGCTGAATCGGTTTGATATATTTTCGCATCTAACCCAATGATTGCCGCATGTGTTATTACAATATTTTTGTTGTGGAATAATTCATATAAGTCGATGCCTGCGTCAAGTTGTTCAATGTTTAGTGCTTCTTTATTAAAATCATCAATAATTGTAACATTGCTTATTGATACTCGATTGAATGGGGTAATGCTGATAGACTCAATGTCAACATCAGTGCCGAGGAGGGTAGATAGTTCCGACTCGCTAATTTTGCAAAGTTGATGTTGCACAGAAGGTAATGATACGGCTACATATAGTGCCATTGGAATGAATAAAATCAAAACAAATAGCACAATAAAAATAGTCTGGATTATTTTGTTAAATACCTTCATCAATATAAAGAGGATTTATATAAATTCCACTGTTTGGTTAAAGTTGTTCTTGTAAGAACAGATTTTGAAGTTGTACGCTTAGTTAATTTGCAAAGATACTTATTTTTTACTGTTTTAGCTCAATGAAAAAATGAAAAGATGAGTTGCTTGTGTTATTTTGTAAAATATGGAGATTGTAGGGTTGTTTGCGCTTTGTCAAAACGAAAGTTATAATGCGGATATTGTAGAAAAATGAAAGTTTTGTTTATATTTTTGTGTAAAATATAAATGTAATGATTACATTTGTGCCCACGTTTTAAGTTTCAATTAAAAACAAATTAAAAAAACATAAATCAATCTATCAAAACTATGTCAGTAGTAAATTTTTACAAAAAAGACCAACAAGTGCCTTTGGAAATGCACAAAGTGCGTGTGGTGCAAAAATTGTTCCTCCCTAATGTAGAAGAACGCGTTGCAAAAATTCGTGAAGCCGGCAATAATACATTCTTGTTGCAAAACAAAGATGTGTTTATGGATATGCTTACCGATTCGGGTGTGAACGCGATGAGTGATAACCAGGTGGCAGCATCGATGCAAGCCGATGACTCTTATGCAGGTTCTGAAACTTACAATCGACTTGTGTCGGCACTTAAAACTGTGTTTAAGACCGAATATTTCTTGCCTGCTCACCAAGGTCGTGCTTGTGAAAATATTCTTGCCGAATCGTTTGTTAAGCCTGGAGATGTAGTGCCAATGAACTTCCACTTTACGACTACAAAGGCTCACATTACACGTATGGGAGGTCGTGTTGAAGAACTTGTAACAAAAGCAGGTCTTGATCCTGATTATATACACCCTTTCAAAGGAAACTTTGATATAGAACGATTGAAAGCTCTTATCGCTGAAGTGGGAGCTGAACACATACCTTTTGTGCGTATTGAAGCCGGTACTAACCTCATTGGTGGTCAACCCCTTTCAATGGAAAATATGCTTGAGGTAGCTCAGGTGTGTCGAGAAAATGGCATTATGTCGGTGCTTGATGCTTCGCTTCTTCAAGATAATCTATATTTCATAAAGACTCGCGAAGAGGCAGCCAAAGATATGTCAATCAAGGAAATTACTCACAAGATTGCCGATGCAATGGACCTTATCTACTTCTCTTCACGCAAATTAGGATTCTCTCGTGGTGGTGGTATTGTGTCAAACAACAATGACCTTATCATGAAGATGAAAGAATTGATTCCATTGTTTGAAGGATTCTTGACTTATGGAGGTATGGAAGTGCGAGCTATGGAAGCTATGGCAGTGGGTCTTCTTGAAACAATGGACGAAGAAATCATCAACCAAGGACCTCAATTCATTGAATACCTTGTAAAGGAACTTGATGAGTATGGTGTGCCTATGGTAAAGCCAGCAGGAGGTCTTGGTGCTCACATCAATGCTTCTGCGTTCTTGCCCGATATGCCCCATGATCAATATCCTGCCGGAGCACTTGCTGCTGCTTTGTATATTGCCGGCGGTATTCGTGGCATGGAACGAGGCTCTATCTCTGAACAACGCAACGAAGATGGTACTGAAAATTATGCAGAATTAGAATTGTTGCGTCTTGCTTGTCCTCGTCGAGTGTTTACTCTTTCTCAAATCAAATATTGTGCCGACCGAGTGAAATGGCTATATGACAATCGCCACCTAATTGGTGGTTTGAAATGGAAAGATGAACCACAGGTATTACGCTTCTTCTCCGGACGTCTTGAAGCAATAGGCGATTGGCAAGATAAACTAGCTGCTAAATTCCGCGAAGATTTTGGCGATAGCTTGTAGAATAAATAATTGCAATTTCGTAGAGTAAAGGTGTCTCAATTTTTGAATTTTGAGACACCTTCTTTTTGCTCTCAAAAAAAACATTTATATTTGCAAATATATATAATTGATGACAAAAAAATAAAACCTTGTTATAATCATGAATAAAAATTGTTTGCAATTAAAGAGAGTGTTATGTGTCATTTTATTGATGGCAAGTGTGTGTGCAAGTGCGGCTTATAAGTTGCCAAGAGTGGCTCCTACATCGGTAGGTATTGAACCCAAGCAATTGACATTGCTATATGATTCGTTGCTCACAAGTGATTTAACCGAACTTCATCACCTCATGGTGGTTGTAGATGGTAAAGTAGCCGGAGAAATTCACCCTGCACCATTTAAAGCAAGTGATAAGCACACGCTATATTCGGTGTCAAAAACATTTACAGCTGTTGCTGTAGGGTTGGCTGTTGAAGATGGCTTGTTGAGCGTAGAAGATGAGTTGGCAAAATTCTTTCCTAAATATGCATCAACAATTAAAGGAATAAAGATTAAAGATGTGCTCACAATGCGTTCGGGTTTTAAAACTAACGGAGGCATGCGTAACTCACAACTTGATTGGGTTGACTATTATCTCAATCGTCCACTTGTGGCTGCTCCTGGCACAAAATACTCTTATGATTCAATTGAAACATATCTTCTTGCGGCTGTAGTGCAACAAGTTACAGGAAAGGATGTGCTCACGTTGCTCAATGAGCGAGTGTTCTTCCCAATGGGAATTGATGATGTGGAGTGGGAAAAATGCCCCAAAGGAATTATAACTGGCGGATGGGGTATATATATGACTGCCGAAGCTCAGGCAATGTTTGGCCAATTATTGCTTCAAAAAGGGAAATGGAATGGCCGTCAACTCGTGTCGGAACAATGGGTTGATGAAATGTTGACAGTGAGAGTAGTGCGTAAAGCGGCAAACGATTATGGCTATCAAATATGGTTGTGCGAATATCCCGGGGCATGGCGTGCCGATGGTGCTTATGGCCAATATATAATCATTGTTCCTCAAAAGAATATGGTAGTGGTGTTGAATCAATGTTCAAGAAGCAAAGGTTGGCCCGAACGCGGAAATATATGGAATACAGTAGTGAAGCATGGAAAGGGTTGCGCAATTGAAGCAGAGCCCGACGAACTTGATTCTTTGGCAAAATATGAGGCAACAGCATCTCTTCCTTTATTAAAAGGTGATGCCGAAAATGCTTTGGCTAAAAAATATAACGGCAAAGAATTTAAATTGTCTAAAAATAAATTGGGTTGGAAGTCAATCAAATTTAACTTCGAAAAAAATAAAATAACTCTTGATGTGGTTGATGCCGAAGGTAAAAAGTCGGCCATTGCAATGGGCTATAATGAATGGTTGATGTCGCAATTGGCAGGTTATCCTCATTATTCAATTAGCGCAAAGGGGCGTTTTACAGGTATTGCAGGACCGTTCTATACAGGTGCTTGCTATGCATGGAACGAGGATAATACACTTACTGCTAAAATCCATTATACCAACTGGATTACATCATTAAAGTTAGACTTTAAATTTAATGAAAAAGGTGGATTACAAATAGAAATTCTTGAGAATTTTTCAAAAAAGCCATTTACTATAGATGTAAAATAACAAGGATTGATGAATAGCTTTCTTAAAAACATAATATTATTTGCTGTCTCTGTAGTTGGCAATGAACTGATGATGGCAGAGAATATACAAATGGAGGAGATCAATAAAACCATTGTAAGCTTTAGCCAAGATACAATATTGCAAGATTCGCCATTGGAATTGGCATTGTCGTGTGCTCACATTTCAATGAGTGGTGAAGATTCAAAGTGGCATAATCTTTCTACTTATGAATTTGCTGATTTCTTAAATGCCAATGCTCCACGAAAGAGCATATCGGAAAAAAGAAAACAATCAATAGCAAGTCGATTGGTGCTTGAAGTTTATAGTAAAGATTCGGTTGCTGCGATTATATCAAAGGATAAAGATAATATATATTATTCGCAGTATAGTTGGATTGAGAATGGCAAATGGGTAAATTGTGGGGAGGATTTAGAGTTTGATTTATTACGAATGCGTGAGAAAATAAAGAAGAATTTGCCTCGTTTGGAGCTTCGTAGGGAAAGGGTGAAACAGATAATGTGCGTTCCGTCGAACATCGAACCTTTTGTTGATTTCTTGACAAAAAATGAGTGTACTCCAGTGGATTTTGTAATGAAAGCACTGATGTCGCATAAAATAGTTGTCAACGGGGAATTTCATAGGCGAAAAGTTTCGTGGGATATGCTTATTGAGTTGATTAATCAACCGGAATTTGCTAATGTTGTAGGGACTATATTTATGGAATTGCCATCACATAGACAGAGCGATATTGAGCAATTTATGGGAGGAGAGATGTTGCGTCCAGAAATCATTTTTGATATATTTAGGGATGAACAATTAAATGGTTGGTGGGATAAAGGTGAATATGATTTTTTATGCGAATTATGGAAAATAAACAGAACATTGCCATATAAAAAACGAGTGTCGGTGGTATTGGCAGATTATCAGGCACCTTATTCATCGATAAAATCAAAAGAACAACTTGATTCATTGAGTAATATTGATAGAAATAAACACATGGCAGATGTGATAGAGCATTATATTGCAACGACTGATGATTCTCGTAGTAATCTTTTTATCGTGGGATGTGGTCATGCATTAAAAAGTGATTTGCTTGGATTTTATTCGGGGAAGGAGCCCAGTAGCTCGGCTGCTTTTTTATTGCGCCAAAGACTTGGCGATGAAAATGTGTTTACGATATATCAGCACAATTTAACGGGTGATAATATGGGGAGATATAAGCAGCCCATAAGAACCGGATTGTTTGATAGAGCATTTGATGCAACCGGCAATAAACCAATCGGATTTAAATTAGAAGGTTCGCCATTTGGCGAAGAACCATTTGATGGAATTTATGAATATAAATTTAATCCTAACGCCAAAACATTTGTTCACAATTTTGACGGATATTTATATCTATGTGATGTTAAAAAAGAGCCACAAGGAGAGATATTGGAATCAATTTTTACACAAGAATTTGTTGATGAAATGAAGCGTAGAGCGAAATGTCTTGATATGGAAGATAATCGAGATTTTTGGTTTGGAGTTAAGGCATGTGATATGACACCTCAAGTAATAATTGATGCGTTAAAGAATAATTGATAAAAGAATCTGAAGAATAAATACGGAAATGTCTAAAAATATTGGAGGATTGAGAGTGGGAATAAATTAACTCAATCCCCGAGCTTTGTATATTTGATCTTTTGCTTCGTTGATTTGACGGAATTTTTCTTCGGCGGCTTTGTGAATGTCTTCGCCAAGAGATGCCACACGATCGGGGTGATGTTTTAGGGCAAGCTTACGATATGCTGCTTTAACTTCGTCATCGCTTGCAGTTGGATCTATTTCAAGAACTTTATAGGCTGCGTCGATAGTGTTTTTTCCAAGGTTTAACATTGAGTCAACTTCTATTGCAGAAAGTCCCATTGCTGTCGCAACTTCTTTTAAAGCGTCAATCTCTTTGGGGTGAACATTTCCGTCGCTTTGTGCTATCATGGCAAGGAATCGGAGCAGTTGAAGTCGTTCTTCATAGGTGAGATTGGCAGCAATTTGTCGCCCACAATCATAGATTGTGTTTTTGAATGCTGATGGATTTACTGCATCTATGCGTTTTTGTTGTTCAAAAAGATTGAGAAGTATTTGGTTTCCTTCAGCGACAGCTTCTTCGCCAAAGTTTACACGAAGAAAGCGACGCACAAACTCCATTTCGCTGTGCATTACTTTTCCATCGGCTTTTATTATGTAAGAAGCCATGACGAGCATCGAGAATAAAAAACCGTTGCGTTGTCCGTGAGTGTTGTCGGTTTGAACTTGTTGTTCAACTGATGTTGATGTTGATATTCCACCATCGAGTATAGAGCCTAAAGCAAAGCCAGCCAAAGCCCCAAGTGGACCACCTGCCATCCAGCCGATGAACCCTCCAATCCATTTTCCAATTGCCATATAAGATAATTTTGTTGTGCTATTTTGATGCAAATTTACATATAATTGATGAAATAAGGGGGATATTAGGTCGAGATAAATGAATAGAATTATAATAATGAGATGAAGATATAATAAGAGTTGTTGAAATTTCTTTATTGGGGAGACTTTTGAATGTTGAATATGAGGCGTGATATGTTATTAAAAAATGATAAATATACGGAACTAAATTATCTTATTTTGGTGTAGGTAAATAATTGAGGATTAGGAGTGTGTGTTTAGGCGTGTGAGGTAATGATGGGTGTTGGAATGAGCGGGGAATGAATAGATATATTATAAATATTAAATGATGCAGGAGCTTTATATATAATAATTATGTGAAATTTATATATTGATGAAGAAAAAATGCCTCATAAAAATTTGAAAGTTGAAAATATAATATTACTTTTGCATAATCGTTTTAATGTAAAGTGCCTAATAAGGCATGGGTTGAAACGAAGATGAGAGAATAGAAAAGACAATAATTTTTTAACTAAGTTATAACTAATCATTAATTAATTTGTAATTTTAATTTTAATTTTATGGAAGCTAAAAAGCCCGCAACAAAGCCTGCTAAGGCTCAAAAGTCAAATGCACCCGGTATTAAGAAAGCCTCTTGGGTAATCTTCGCGTGTATGGTAGTAACATTCTGTTTGTTCTTCTTCTGGTTTGGTGATGCATCTCACTTCCAAGATGGAAATCCAGATGGACACCCAATTGATATTTGGGGTACAATCTACAAAGGTGGTATCATCGTGCCTATTCTTCAAGGTTTGTTCTTGACTGTAATCACTCTTTGTGTAGAACGTTACTTTGCTCTTCGTTCAGCTAAAGGTAATGGCGACATCACAAAATTCGTTGCTAATGTAAAAGCTAACCTTGTTAAAAATGATATCGCTGCTGCTCAAGAACTTTGTAAAAAGCAAGGTGGTAGTGTTGCTGCTGTAGTTGCTGCTGCTCTCGTTCGTTATGATGAAATGGACAAAAATACAGCTCTTTCTAAAGAACAAAAAATTGCAACTATCCAAAAAGAACTTGAAGAAGCTACAGCTCTTGAAATGCCATCTCTTCAACAAAACCTTCCTAGTGTTGCAACAATGACAACTCTTGGTACTCTTGTTGGTCTTCTCGGTACTGTAATCGGTATGATCAAATCGTTCCAAGCTCTTTCT
>CAJGDJ010000034.1 GCA_904502025.1 uncultured Muribaculaceae bacterium | reverse complement strand
TTTTCTCATATCGTTAATATTTATAGATTATTGATTATCATATAATCTACAAAAATAAATATAATTAATTACCCCCCCCCCGATTTTACATTCTTTAACATTTTTATGTGGTTTACTTATTTGGAATCTTATCACTTTCTGTTCTTGATTTTTTCGACAGACTGACAAAAGGAACATAATTACCTGATTTTTTATCCAAAAAAACTTAAAATCGTGATATAACGCCATAATTTTAGTATCTTCGTGGTTATATTAGTGATACTATATGAAAATTGGATATATAGACTTGGGAAATCGTCCGGTGATGTTGGCTCCTATGGAAGATGTTACCGACCTTTCGTTTCGCTTGATATGTAAAGAGTTGGGTGCTGATATGGTATATACCGAATTTGTATCGGCCGAGGCTCTTATCCGCAATATAAATTCAACAACACGCAAACTCAATATTGACCCGGGAGAACGCCCCACGGCTATACAAATCTATGGTCGTGAGGTTGATGCTATGGTTGAAGCTGCAAAGATTGTAGAGGAGGCCCGTCCCGACATTCTCGATATCAACTTCGGTTGTCCTGTAAAAAAGGTTGCAGGCAAAGGAGCCGGAGCAGGTATGCTTCGCGATATACCCAAGATGCTTGAGATTACTCGTGCTGTGGTTAATGCCGTGAAAATACCTGTTACGGTAAAAACTCGACTCGGGTGGGATCACAATAGCAAAATCATCGTGGAACTTGCCGAACAATTGCAAGATTGTGGCATCAAAGCATTAACTGTGCATGGTCGCACACGCTCACAGATGTACACAGGCAATGCTGATTGGGAAATGATTGCACGAGTGAAAGAAAATCCCCGATTAACCATTCCTCTTATAGGAAACGGAGATATCACTACTCCCGATCAAGTTGTCGAAGCCTACGACCGTTACGGTGTAGATGGTGTGATGGTGGGACGTGCATCAATTGGTGCTCCGTGGATATTCCATGACATGAAACAAATGCTTCTTACCGGAGAACGAGGCAAAGAATTACCGATTGCCGAGAAATTCAAAATTTTACGCCGACAAATTACCGAAAGTATTGACCGTATTGACGAGTATCGTGGAATACTTCATATTCGCCGCCACTTGGCAGCATCTCCCCTATTCAAAGGCATTCCGTTTTTCCGCGACACTCGCATTGCAATGCTTCGTGCTGACAATTTTGCCGAACTTGATGCTATTCTTCATCGCGTAGAAACTGAAATTATACCAAATATACAATCTCTCTCATCTAAAAATTGTTGATTATGAAACGTTTTTCATCATTATTCTTCATTATTGCAATATGTGTTATTGCAACATTTGCACAAGAAAAAATTGGCATAGAAAATCGTGTAGTATTTGTTGCCGCTCAAGATTTTGATGAGATATTAGTAAATGGAGATATTACTGTCGAATGCCAATTCAAACCTGAGCTATATCGTTACGTTGTGTATAACACCACCGAAAACTCCGACAAGCGTATCATTTGTCGCAACGACAGCAACCGATTGATTATTGAAGGAAATAATGCAACTGATGATGTCGCATCACGTATTGTTGTATTTTGTAACGATTCATTGAAAGCATTAATAGTGAATGGTTCAGGAAATATCCTTGTAAAAGAAGTTCCACGCTTAAAGCGTTTCCACCTTATTCAAAATGCAAATGGAGCAATAAAGATTGGCAATCTTCAGGCTCATTTTTTAAGTATCGTCAATAATGGCAACGGAAAAATATTGGCTCGCAATGTCGAATCACGTCGTCTATCAACAGTAAATAACAGTAACGGAGAAGTTAAACTAAAATCCATAAAAGCGTTTAATGGCTCATTTGTTATAAATGGGAATAGTGATATGATTTTTAGCGATTTACTCATTCGCAAGGCTTCTTTTATCACAAATGGCAGTGGCAACTTCAAGCTATCGGGCAAAGTAAACGAAGCAACACTCACATCAAATAACTCAGGCAATATTGATGCAACTGAATTATCACATAAATCGGCATTATCTATCAATGCCAATAGTTTCGGAAAAATCACAACAAAGTAAACTATACCTACAATGAGCGATACTTCCGACCTTAAACTTCGCACAGCTCGCACTATTAAATGGAATGTTATTGATCGCATTTCTTCGCAAGTGCTATATGCGGTTACCGGCATTGTACTTGCACGTGTGTTATCCCAAGAAGATTTTGGATTAGTCGGAGCTACATTAGTTTTTCAAGCTTTTGCGGCATTGTTTGTTGATAGTGGATTCTCATACGCTTTAATCCAACGAAAGAACCCCACTCAACTCGATTATAGCACTGTCCTGTGGTTTAATATAGGGGTTGCATCTATCATATACATTTTATTATGGTTTTGTGCACCTATGATTGCATGGTGTTTTCAAAACGACCCTCGCATCATTCCTCTATCGCGAGTGATGTTCCTTTCGTTTATCATCAATGCAACAGCTATTGTTCAAACAAATCGTTTGATGAAACGAATGGACGTCAAAATGATTGCCATCTCAAATACAATTGGATTATTTTTAAGTGGGATAGTAGGCATTACTCTTGCATTAACAGGATATGGGGCATGGGCTATGGTGTGGCAAACCATCACACTTGCATCAATTAAATCTCTAATTTTATGGCTAACCAGCCATTGGCTACCTTCTATTGCTTTTTCATGGAAAGCATTAAAATCATTTTTTAATGTTGGTTCAGGAATGATGATTACTTCATTTCTAAATACTTTATTTCAAAATATTTATTCATTTTTCATAGGCAATCGAGTGGGATTAGTGAGCTTAGGTTACTATACTCAATCAGATAAATGGAGTAAGATGGGAATAATGTCAATTTCACAAATTCTCACTTCATCATTTCTTCCGGTATTATCGCAAGTGCAAGATGACCCTGAACGATTTTCACGCACAACTGCAAAAATGAATCGATTCACTGCATATATTCTCTTCCCTGCCATAGGATTCCTCATTGCAATGTCAACTCCTATTTTCCACCTATTGTTTGGCACCAAATGGGATCCATCAATAATCCTATTTCAATTATTGTTAGTGAGAGGCATATTTACTGTGTTAAACTCATTATATAATAATTATATAATCTCTCTCGGCAAGGCTCGTACAGTAGTCTATATGGAATTAATTCGCGATGGAGTTGCACTAATAGCCCTTTTCGCAACAATTCCATTTGTCGCAATCACTCTCCCCGATGACCCGGTTTATGGCGTAAAAATTTTACTTTTGGGACAAGTTTTTGCATCGGCCATTTGTTGGGTTGTTACAATGGTTGTAACTGCACCATTATCACATCGCACAATCTTGAATTATATTATTGATTTAGTACCTTACTTGATTCAAGTAGTATTAATCATGATTCCAATGTATTTATTATCTTATCTCATTAACAATGCATTATTATTGTTAATCACCCAATCATTAATAGGATTGGCAATATATATGTTCATTAATTATTTGCTTCGATCTCAAATTCAAAAAGATGCAATTGATTATTTTATGCATCGTTTTAGGAAAAACAAATCAGCAAAAGCAACTGATAACCATCACAAATAATAATTAAACAAATCCATTAAATCTACGCTCAATTTTCAACACTCATTTTTTTGAGTGAAAATTTGGCGTTTCTTTTCAAAAAACATAAATTTGCATTATCTTAATCTAACTTTTGTTTATGGATATTTGGATTGTCTATAATTTGCTTATTTGTTTTTCATTTTAATACGCGACTAAACACATCATTATGATAACATAACAATTATAAAAAGCTATAAACATCAACGTTTATAGCTTTTTTATTTCACAAATTTATAATACACCCATTTTTTATTACTATCTTTACAGCCTAAATCAAAAACATATTAATCAATAACATAAATGATAATTAATAAACCTATCCGAATTTTTGCAATTATTATAGCATCAAGCATTTTTGCTTCATTAAATGCAGAAGTTCCCATCAATTACAAAGGAGCCGTAATAGGCACTCTTAGCAATGGAGACTTTGCTCCATATTATATTTCATCGCTTAATCATGGTATTATCACACAAAGTGATAATGCTCTTTTTCGAGCCAGTATTTGGAAACCATTATCAACCGACACCCGTTTCAGCTATGGTTTTGGTGGTGATTTCATTACCGGATATGGTTCCAGTGTAGATTATATGCGATATAATTCATCTACTAAAGAATGGTATTCACATAGTGAACACCCGGCATACGTATGGATTCAACAACTATATGGCGAAATTAAATATCGAGGTGTATTTATAACCTATGGTCTTAAAGAGCATGAATCAAAAATGCTTAATAATTCTCTATCCAGTGGTGACTTGATAGAGAGTGGTAATTCTCGTCCAATCCCCGAACTTCGTGCAGGATTTATTGATTATCAAAATGTTCCTTTCACTAAAAAATGGCTTCAAATCGCAGGCGAAATTTCATACGGTAAGTTTACAGACAGTTCTTGGTGGAGAAAACATTACAACTATTTCAACAGCCATATCGCACAATACACCTGCTATTCTTATAAACGATTCTCATTTCGTTCTAATCCCGAAAAGCCATTTTCGGCATCACTCGGAGCTCAAGCCGTTGCAATATTCGGAGGACATACTGATTATTACAAAGATGGCGAATTATATAAAACCGAATATCGCACCAATGGCATTAAAGACATGTTTGATATGCTCATTCCTCTAAAAAGTGAAAAGGAAGGATTTGTTGCAGGTAACCACCTTGGCACTTGGGACCTCATGGCTCGATATCGTTTCAAAAACAATGACGAGATAAAAGCATACGTTGAATGGCCTTGGGAAGATGGCTCCGGTATCGGCAAGCTCAATGGATTTGACGGACTTTGGGGAATTGAATACCAACGAGCTGAAAAGGGTTGGCTTAATGGTGCAGTTATAGAATATCTTGACTTTACTAATCAATCTGGACCACTCCATTGGGCAACAGGAGATAGCCCCGGCACTACACTCAACGATGAAGCTACCGGTGGTGATGAATATTATAATAACGCATTCTACAATCCTTACGCACATTATGGCATGTCAATCGGCACTCCTTTCTTGCCGGCTCCTATTTATAATCTTGATGGATATCCACAATATATCGATAACCTTGTGAGAGGATTTCACGTTGGTGTAATGGGAAATATCAACAAAGATCTTGAATACAGAGTGCTTGGAGGCTATCGCAAAGCTTGGGGAGATGGTCGTATTCCTCGTGTTGAAGCCGTTGAAAACACTTCTGTTATGGCAGAAATAAACTATTCACCACCAAAAATCAAAGGTCTTGCAGTTAAAGCTCAAGTAGCGTTTGATCAAGGCTCAATGTATGGAAACAATTTTGGCACTTGCGTAACCGTAAGTTATAACGGACTTCTAAATATTGGTAAAAAATGAAAAAACTATCACATCTTATATTAATTATCGCACTATGTATCTCTTTCAATGCCTGTACTCATAACAATGGATATATTGGCGACTTGTTTGGCACATGGAAATTACAATCCATAACTATTGATGGAGAAAACGACTCAACCTACCAAAATAATGTTTTCTGGAAATTCCAAGCATCTGTTATGTGCATGATTCGTGCTAATGACGAAACACATAATCGAAATGAAGGCTGGGGATCATGGGAATATGCCAATGATGAGACACAATTGATTATAAACTTCACACATACCGATAACGGAAATCCCAATATTGGTAGTAATAAATATTCTCCCCTACCCGAAACATACATTCCCAAAGCTACAATTTCAACACTCGACATCATTGAATTAAATAATTCAAAATTGACACTCAAATATATTTCGGAAGATGGAAAGGAATATATTTATAAATTCAAACGATGGGCATAACTGTAATTGATTAATCAAAAACTACATAATAGCAATGGACAAAAGTAAAATAATGCTTGTAACAGGTGCAGATGGATTTATTGGCTCTCATTTGACCGAAATGCTTCTTGAAGAGGGTTATAAAGTGCGTGCACTTTCTCAATATAATTCTTTTAACAATTGGGGCTGGCTCGAAGGAATCAATCACCCCAACCTTGAAGTTGTAACAGGAGATGTTCGCGATCCTCATTATTGCAAACACATTTCGCGTGATGTAGATACCATTTTCCACTTGGCTGCATTAATTGCTATTCCATACTCATATATAGCTCCCGATAGTTATGTTGACACAAATGTAAAAGGGACTCTCAATATTTGTCAAGCTGCGAAAGAAAATGGAGTGCGACGAGTGCTTGTTACATCAACCTCTGAAGTTTATGGGACAGCTCGCTACGTACCTATTGATGAAAATCACCCCAAACAACCTCAATCGCCCTACTCTGCAACAAAAATTGGAGCTGACGCCATGGCAATGAGTTTCTACAACGCGTTTGAATTGCCTGTAGTTATCGTGCGTCCATTCAACACATACGGACCTCGTCAAAGTGCTCGTGCAATTATTCCAACAATAATCACACAAATTGCCAATGGTACAACCGAAATTAAACTTGGCGACCTCACACCCACTCGCGATTTCAATTTTGTAAAAGACACATGTCGTGGATTTATTAAAATTGCAGATTGTAATGAGGCAATAGGTCAAGAAGTAAACATTTGCAGCAATTACGAAATCTCCATGCGAGACACTCTCAATCTCATTGCCGACATTATGGGAAAAGATGTAAAATTCATTGAAGATTCACAACGACTTCGTCCAAAAAATTCAGAAGTATTCCGACTATGGGGAGATAACTCCAAAATAAAATCCCTCACCGGCTTTGAACCTGAATATGATATTCGTCGTGGGCTTGAAGAAACCATTAAGTGGTTTACCAATGATGAAAATCTAAAAAAATACAAATCAAACATATACAACGTATAACGCCGACATATATGAATAACAATCTGATTCTCGTAGGAGGTGGAGGGCATTGCAAATCGGTCATTGAAGTTGCCGAATCATGCGGTTATAATATCCTTGGCATACTCGACCGTCCTTCAGAATTTGGTAATGAGATATTTGGGTACAAAGTCATTGGTTGCGATGATGACATGGCTCGTTATATCAAAGACGCACAATTTATTGTAACAGTAGGTAGCATAAAGGATCCTTCGTTACGCAAACGCTTACACGATAAAATAACTGAAGCCGGTGGCACTCTTGCCACGTTGATTGCTTCTACTGCCTACGTGTCAAAACGTGCTACGATTGGCGAAGGGTCGGTTATCATGCACTTTGCAATGGTTAATGCCGATGCCAAAATAGGCAAAGGGTGCATAATCAATACTCATAGTAACATCGAACATGATGCTATAGTTGGCGATTATTGCCATATCTCAACAGGAGCAATGGTCAATGGTGGGTGTATAGTTGGGAATGATGTATTTTTAGGTAGTCAATCAGTAATGGCAAATGGGACATCAATTTGCGACGGCTGCGTTGTAGGTGCCGGTTCATTGGTGAGAAAATCATTCAACGTTAAAGGGATATATTCAGGCAATCCTGCTATACTTAAAATCAAAGCTAAATGAGTAGAACATTAATAATTGCCGAAGCCGGTGTAAACCATAACGGCGACCTCAATATGGCTCTGCAACTTATCGAAAAAGCAGCTGATTCCGGGGTTGATTACGTGAAATTTCAAACATTCAAATCAGAAGGACTTGTTTCTTGCCATGCGACAAAAGCCGAATATCAAAAAAATACAACTTCTGGCGATGATTCTCAGCTCAAAATGCTGCAACGACTCGAGTTATCGCAAGACGACCATTTTCGACTAATCGAACATTGTAACAAATGTGGCGTCAAATTCCTTTCTACTGCGTTTGACCTTGAAAGTGTTGAATTTCTTAGTTCTCTAAATCTTGACCTATGGAAAATTCCATCAGGAGAAGTCACTAATCTTCCATATTTGCGTCGCATCGCACAAAAAAGAGGAAAAATTATTATGTCAACCGGCATGTGTTGCCACGAAGATATTAAAGCCGCATTAAGTGTTCTCACTTCAAATGGTACTCCAATTGAAAACATCACATTATTACATTGTAATACCGAATACCCTACACCTTGGAAAGATGTCAATTTGCGAGCTATACACGATATAGCCAAACGATATAATGTTTCTGTTGGATATAGCGACCACACCCAAGGGATAGAAGTGCCTATTGCTGCTGTAGCACTTGGTGCTACAGTAATAGAGAAACACTTTACCCTCGACAACAACCTACCCGGACCCGACCACAAAGCATCGCTTGAACCAGTTCAACTCAAAGCAATGGTTAATGCGATTCGCCACATAGAAGAATCTCTTGGTGATGGAGTAAAACGTATTTCGGATTCAGAGCGTAAAAACATTACTATTGCTCGCAAAAGTATCGTAGCAGCCTCTCACATTAAAACCGGAGATATTTTTACTGAAGATAATATCACAGTAAAACGACCCGGAGGGGGAATATCTCCTATGAAATGGGACGATATTATAGGCACTATAGCCTCTCACGACTATTCCCCCGATGATTTTATATAGATTTTTTGAATACAATCTCAACTATTCAAATTTCACGTATTGGATTATTTTTACTATTTTTGTGTAACATTTGTCAACACATAATATAAAATACACTTAAAACAATACCATTAATTGAAATAAATATAAATATAAATAAATCATACCCATGCAAAAAACAAAAAAATGGCTTATTTTAGCCCTACTATCTCTGTTTATCTCAAATAATTTATGGGCTGAAACAGCTCCTAAACGCGAATTCCGCTCAGTGTGGATTGCTACCGTAGCAAATATAGACTGGCCTAAGCAAAAAGGTAATTCTGCAACTGTTATCACCCAACAAAAGGCCGACCTACTTGCCTATATTGAACGTATGCAAGAAATGAATCTCACCACAATCTGCTTTCAAGTGCGAAGCATGTGTGATGCTATGTATAAATCAAGTTATGAGCCATGGTCGAGTTACCTCACCAGCACTCGTGGCAAAGACCCAGGTTGGGACCCATTGCAATTTGTGTGCGACGAATGTCACAAACGTGGTCTTGAGGTATATGCATGGGTGAACCCTTATCGTTGGTCAAGCACAGGAACCACCAGCACATGGAACACCGACTTTGACACTCAAGTGAAAAACGACGGTTGGCTCATCACTAATGGCACCTTCACTGTGCTTAACCCTGGGCTTGATGCCACTCGCGAACATATCGTGAAGGTGTGTAAAGAGATTATCGAGAAATATCCTGTTGAGGGTATGATTTTCGACGACTATTTCTACCCAACAGGTGGCACATCTGAAGGCACTGACGCTCCCGACTATCAATTATGGAAAAATAGTGGCACATCACTCTCTATTGGCGACTGGCGCCGTTTGAACGTTGACAACATGATCACCGACGTGTATAATATGGTGCAACAAACTCGCCCTGAGGTGCGTTTCGGTCTTGCGCCTCCAGGAACTGCTGGTGCATCGGCAAGCAAATATGGTTTGTCAATATGGCCCGGTGGCTACGACACTCAATACACCTCGCTTTACTCCGATCCTCTTTCATGGATGAATAAAGGCATCGTTGACTACATGTCGCCACAAATCTACTGGCACAACGACCACTCTATGGCATCGTTTGGCAAAATCTCTAACTGGTGGTATGGCCTTGCTAAACACTTCAAAAACGTGCATTGTAGCATCAGCGTCAACATCTACGACCTTGCACAAGCAATGGGCTACCAAGAAGACCTCAAAAACACTCAAGCTCACTGGGAAGAGCACGTTTATAATGTGAAACAATCACGCCAATTTGCTGCCGACAATGGTGTTAAAGCATTTGGTTCAAACTTCTATAGCATTCAATACTTCTGTGGTGAATATGAAGAGCATGGCGACTTTGTGGCTAAAGAATGTTTCCCAACAAAGGCACTTGTTCCCGAAATCGATTGGAAAACAGTGACCAACTATGGTGCTGTTAAAAATCTCAATTGCACAAATGGCACACTTTCATGGGACGCCGTAACCGGTCCTCACAAAAACACCATTATTCGCTATTCAACATATGCTGTGCCTTTGACCGTGTCACACGACGAAGCAATGACCGATGATGGCATTGACGGTCAATATCTAATGGATGTTACATACTCTCCTTCATTTGCTGTTCCTACCGACAAACAATCGGGTTATTGGTATGCAGTGTGCGTATATGACGGATTTGGGAAAGAACACTCTGTGGCTTATGCCAACTATCCCGAAGGAAATGCCGAAAAAGTGACTCTTGTTGCTCCTATCAATGGAGCATCAACATCTTGGTCGCAAACATTCTCGTGGAGTGCAATCGATAATGGAACTTATGAATTAGAAATTTCCGACAATAGCAGTTTCTCTTCAATTACTTACAATGTTGCCGGATTAACAACCAATTCAACTTCTATCGACTTCACAACATTAAATCTCACAAGTGGACAAACATATTATTGGAGAGTGATTTCGCTTCAACCCGGCAAATTGCAAGAGACAAGCGATGCTACTTCATTCAAAGCTCCTGTACGCTCAGCAGCTCCGGCTCCTACTTTGATTAGCCCTAATAATGGGGTGGAATTAGACTCTGAAATAACATTCTCTTGGTCATTGACCGACAATTATGTAGCATCATACACCCTTCAAATTTCCGACCGTGAAAACTTTGATAATATCACACTTTCTAAAGATATTATAAAGCAAAGTAATGGCACAACATCAGTAAATGTTCCTCTTTATGAAGTGGGTAAAGGCACATTCTATTGGAGAGTTGTTGCAAAAGGTGGCATATATACCGACACACCATCAGCTACTCGTTTATTTACCGTAACTTCTATTGGTGTAGGTGAATATGAAAGTGGTTACACTATCAAAGTTGATCCCTCTTCTTATAGCGACAAGGACGGTATCGCTATCGAAAGTGTGTGGATGCGTTCTGTTAAAAACGGATTTAACAACATGTCGTTTGCTAATAGTGGGTCTCTCAACCGTACAATGGTAGCAGTCGGAGACTATGTTTACCTTTCAGGTCGCATGGAAAATTCATCTTCAGCTACCGCATTCCTCGAAAAATATAGTGCATTTACCGGCGAACACATCGGTCGTTTAATCCTTGGAAGCGAAGCAACAATGGGATATTTCCCTTGCAATAATGTTACTAAAGACTCCTACGACAACGTGTGCATCTCCAATCTCGTGATGATGAATCGTCAACCGTTAGTTCTTCACCTTGTAAACCTCGAAACAGGTGCAGTAACTGAAATAGCACGCATACAATCATCTAACTCTAAAATATCAAGCGGACGTTTCGACCGCATTGCAGTAGTAGGTGATATCACAACCGGCAACTTCACTGTATTAGGCGTACCTGCCAATAGCAAATATATTGTTCGCTGGACATTTGCAAATGGTTCTTATACTGAAGAGATAAAAACAATCAGTGCATTCTATCCTACTTCAGCAACAAACTTCAGCACAGCTCCGTTTGTATTGCCTATCACTGCCGACGACATGTTTGTTGACTGTGCTTCAACATCACTAACTCGCTACACATTCTCTACCGCCACTCGTTCAGGCTCTTTCTTGGCAAACCCATCAGTAGCACCAAATAGCGATTTAACCAACGGTGGTACATTCTTCACTATCGGCAACAATGGATATGTAGCGTATGCCTATGACGATGCATATAGCTCCGACAGCCATAAATTCAATCTCGTAAAAACAACATCTGATTTTACCTATGGTGGCATGAAGCAATTATGGGTTCTACCCGAAAACGGATTAGGTAGTGTATGGAGCGAAACATACGCTTGTTCTGCCGATTATCGCAAAATGGATAACAATTGTGTGCGTTTGTTCTTATATGTCCCTGGTTGTGGATTATGTGCCTACGACGTAACAGATGTAAATATCGTGGGCTTAGAAGATATTATTGACAACTCTCCCTCCCCATTAGAGCCAATTGAATACTATAACCTGCAAGGAGTAAAAGTGAATGCCGATAACCTCACACCCGGCTTATACATCACTCGCCAAGGTAATAAAACATCGAAAATGATTATTAAATAAACTAAATTATCAAAGGCGATGTAACAAAAGAATACATCGCCTTTTGACTTCTTAAAAGCACAAAATAGCACAATCATTAATCAGATTATGATTATTAAATCTAAAAAGGAACTAACATTATGAGACATTCATTGCTTATTATTTCATTTATGATTTGTGCATTACCTTTTTATTCAAATGCACAAAATTCCTTTGAAGAGTTTGAAAAACGAACTCGTCAAGAATATGATACTTTTCTAAAACAGGCAAGCGATGATTATAATTCTTTTCAAAAAAAAGCGAATGAGGATTATGAAAATTTTCGAGAAAAAGCAAATGACGAATATGCCAATTTCATTAAAAAAACATGGAAAAAGTATTCCGCTTCAAAAACTCCAACAAAACAAGATCAAACCCCGACACCCCCTCAGCCATATAATAACGAGCCAATTAAAGATCGTACCACACCTATTAATAAATACATAAATTCCTTACCAATTTCTATTCCACGACCAAGCCCAATCGAACCAATTAAAGAACAACCACAATATAATGACTCTATTTCATTTATATTTTATGGGTGCAATCTTAATGTAAGACTTGGAGATTCCCAAAAATTCGTATTGCCAAATATCTCAAATTCTTCAATTCTAACTGCATGGAAAAAGCTATCATCATCGCAATATAATAATGCTATAAATGATTGTTTAGAAATTAGAGATAAATACAATCTCTGTGATTGGGCTTATTTACTAATGCTTAAAGAATTAGCAAATACTTTTACAGCCAAAGGGTCAAACGAAGCGACTTTACTAATGGCATATATTTACAGCCAATCAGGATATAAAATGCGACTTGCGACCAATGGCAGTAAATTGTATATGTTATATGCTTGTAATCATACAATATACGGTTCTATTTATTTTTATATTGACAATACTCAATTCTATCCTTTCGAGTATAATGGCAACAACTTAAATATTTGTGAAGGCTCATTCCCCAACGAACAACCATTATCATTCAACATGCAACAACTCCCTATACTTAGTAAAACAACATCTTTTGGGAGAGAACTTAAATCAAGCAAATACACACAAGCCAAAGCCACCATATCAGTAAATACTCAACTAATTGATTTTTATAATACATATCCATCTTCACAAATAGGCGACAATTTTATGACTCGCTGGGCTATATATGCTAACACCCCACTAAGTGAAAATGCAAAAAACTCATTATATCCCACATTAAAAAAAGCTATTGAAAATGTTAGTCAACTTGAAGCAGCAGATCGAATTCTAAACTTCGTACAAACTGCCTTTGATTATAAATCTGACAAGAATGTCTGGGGAGAAGACCGAGCATTTTTTCCCGATGAAACTCTATATTATCCATATAGTGATTGTGAAGATCGTTCAATTTTATTTTCTCGCCTAATTCGCGATCTACTGAACCTTGAAGTTGCATTGGTTTACTATCCAGGGCACATGGCAACAGCAATCCATTTCACAACAGATGTAAAAGGAGACAATTTTATTCACAATGGCAAAAAATTTGTAATTTGTGATCCCACTTATATCAATGCATTAGTTGGAGCATCAATGCCTCAATTTCGTGGGTGTAAAGATATATCAGTTATACTCTTAGATTAATAATATTAATCTATATAAAGGAGGCTGTGCATTCAAATATCATTAAAAATATTTCTGCACAGCCATTTTTTCTTAATTTGATTCTAAGACTAATTTACACCCCGAATGATAAGGTTGTAAAGTAACGGAGTTGACCGTTATTTGTATAATTAGGGCTATATTCAAGTGAAATGTATTGTCCGTCATATCCCCACCATGTAGCAATTACTCCATTATTAGTATTTTGCATACTTATAGGTGCTCCATATTGGTTGTATAATGTATTATATACGTTATTGTAACGACTGCGATTATTATAGTTGGTTGAATATATAAATTGAGAGCCGGTCAATCCATGTGCATCAAAATATAGGGTTGCATCGGGCCACACATATCCATTTTCAGTTACATTGCGAAGATATATTACATCATTACCATAGTGATATACATTGTAGCTATGACGATTAAGATAATCAAGAGAAATATCAATCGCTGTACCAAATGTGATACTAAATACACTCCTCAAAACCGGACATCCATTATATGGACGGAATGTAGGTGGGGGCGTTGGGCGATAATATGGACGTGCAGGTGGGCAATGTGGGCGAACTACGTTATTATGATTTGGTGCCTTATGATTAGCATGTCCATAATTTGGTTTTGCTGGCTTATTATTGCCGTAGTTTCCTCCAGGGTGTGCATTGTTATTACCAGGCTTTGAAGTATTGTTGTTACCCACATGATTTCCTCCAGGACGTGAGTTATTATTACTTGGTTTTGGAGCATTACTTTTATTTGCATTTGGGCGAGATTTGCCACTTTGAGATGCCGAAACATTTACACTGCGATTATTACCATTGTTATTCCTTCCACGAGCATCTATTTGTGGAGATGCTAATGCTACACATATCAATGCGATCGATACTGTTTTCCAAAATCTTTTCATGACAAATATTTTTAACTGGTTCGTTTCTTTTATAGAGCGTAATAATTCAAAATGGTTTAATTTTTCACCAAAAAGTGCCCTTTTATTCCAATTTTATAATATTTTCTGCAATTTTACTCTTTTTTTTACTCTCTAATTATAAAAATCGTAAGTCATAATTTGCAATTACACTTTGCATACATTAATTTTGTGCCATAAATCAATTAATACCTATTTAGAATATGGACAGAATGGAACAACTTTTAGCTGAAAAGCTATTAAAAATCAGTGCGATTAAATTACAACCCGACAATCCTTTCACATGGGCTTCTGGTTGGAACTCTCCAATATATACCGACAACCGCAAAACTCTTTCATACCCCGACATTCGCAGCTTTATCAAAGTTGAACTTTGTCGCTTAATCATGGAAGAATTTGGCGAAGTTGATGCAATTGCCGGTGTTGCTACAGGAGCAATCGCACAAGGTGCACTTGTTGCCGACACATTGGGACTTCCATACGTATATGTTCGTGCAACTCCCAAAAATCATGGTCTTGAAAATCTCATTGAAGGAAATCTAATGCCAGGTCAAAAAGTTGTCGTTATTGAAGACCTAATTTCAACCGGTGGCAGTAGTTTGAAAACTGTAGAAGCTATTCGTGCTGCAGGCTGTGACGTAATTGGCATGGCAGCAATATTCACTTACGAATTCCCCGTAGCAGTCGAAAACTTCCGTAAAGCTGGTGTTACTCTTCGCACTTTGAGCAACTACAACTCTATGTTAGATGCAGCATTGGCTACAAACTACATCAAAGCCGAAGACATAGAAACACTTAAAGAATGGCGCAAAGATCCAGCTAACTGGGCTCCATCAAACCCTAACGCTGAATAAACTTTAATTAAACAAATGGCTAAATACAAAAGCAAACCTGTTGCGGTCAACCAACCTATTGAAGTATTGTTTGACCGCTTCAGTGATATATCTTCATTCCAAAAACGAATTGAAGAAATCCCCACTGAACATCGTGCCAAAATGGGCGACGTTACATTTGAAGCCGATGCTATTTGCATCAATACTCCTCAAGTTGGACAATTAAAATTCAAAGTTACTGAACGCACAGCCCCAGGACACATTGTTTTTTCTGCGGTTGGGTCACCTATTCCCTTATCGATGATTATCGACATCACTGCTATTGATGCAACTTCATCTAATGTTGTTACCGCAATTGATGTTGAAATACCAGCAATGTTGCGACCTCTAATTGGAGGTAAAATGCAAGAAGCTGCCGACAAATTTGGAGAAATGATTAGCCAACTCAACGGAACTATATAAAGATAATTCACTATGGCATCAAAACTTTGGGAGAAAAACGTTAAAGTTGATCACGATGTAGAAGCCTATACCGTGGGGCTTGATCGCGAGATGGATCTCTACCTCGCTCCGTTTGATGTGCTTGGCTCTATGGCACACATCACTATGCTTCAAAGCATTGGCTTGCTCGAATCCAATGAGCTTGAATTATTATTAAACGAGCTACGCAAAATCTACGACATTGCCATTAGTGGCAAATTTGTCATTGAAGAAGGCGTAGAAGATGTTCACTCCCAAGTTGAATTGATGCTAACCCGCAGCCTTGGTGATATTGGAAAGAAAATCCACTCCGGACGCTCTCGCAACGACCAAGTTTTAGTTGATCTAAAACTCTTCACTCGCTCTCGAATTGAAGATGTTGCAATGGCTGTTAAACGTTTATTTGAAACACTAATCTCTCAAAGCGACAAATATAAAGACGTAATAATCCCAGGCTATACCCATTTGCAAGTTGCGATGCCTTCATCTTTTGGATTATGGTTTGGTGCTTACGCTGAATCCCTTGCCGACGACCTAACCGTACTTCAAGCCGCATATAAAGTAGCCAATCGCAATCCTCTCGGCTCTGCAGCCGGATATGGCTCATCATTTCCACTCAATCGTGAGATGACCACTCGCTTGCTTGGCTTTGAATCAATGGCCTACAACGTGGTATATGCCCAAATGGGTCGTGGAAAAACCGAAAGAATAGTAACTCAAGCTATCGCCGGCATTGCCGCAACATTATCAAAACTTGCGTTTGATGCTTGCATGTTCAATTCTCAAAACTTTGGATTCATTAAGTTGCCCGATGAATTCACTACCGGTTCTTCAATCATGCCACACAAAAAGAATCCTGACGTATTTGAATTGACTCGTGCAAAATGCAACAAATTGCAGGCATTACCTATGGAAATTACCTTAATCACAAACAACCTCCCCTCAGGTTATTTCCGTGATTTACAATTAATAAAAGAAAATTTCTTGCCTGCATTTGACTCAATCATAGATATTATTAACATGGTTGACTCAATGTTATCACAAGTGAAAGTCAACACCAACATTGCAACCGATCCTCGATACAAACTTATGTATTCGGTTGAAGAGGTAAATCGTCGAGTATCAGAAGGCACGCCTTTCCGCGATTCATACAAACAAGTGGGGCTTGAAATCGAAGCAGGCAACTTTGAACCACGCTACGACATCAAACACACCCACGAAGGCTCAATAGGCAACCTTTGCAACGATCAAATTACAAAATTATTTAACAACACATTGAGCCAATTTGATTTTGAGACCTATCATAACGCATTTGACAGCCTCATAAAATCTTGATTCGTAAAGATGAAGCATCTGCTACTCTGCACACTTTGCTTTTTGTTTTTATTCGCATCATCATGCGAATCAATTAACGATGACCGCATTCCTCCTCTTGCAGTAAATATCGAATTTTCAAATGCTGGAATTTGGGAATCATGTGGTGGAGTAACACATGCCCTTGACTCAGAAAAATTTATCAAAGAGCAACTCACACCATCAAACTATCCTTACACAGCTTTAACCTATACCGGATTTGGAGGAGTATTACTTGTAAGCAATATCATAAATGTTCCTTTAGCGTATGACTTGGCTTGTCCGGTCGAAGCTAAAAATAATATTAGAATATCTATTGACCATAAAAACCACCAAGCCGTATGTCCTCAATGTGGTAGCGTATTTGATGTATTTGACAATCCCGGCTACCCACTATCAGGTCCTGCAGCCGAAAAGAAATACGCATTAAAACAATATCACGTGTATGGTCCTAACGAATTTGGAGGCTATACAATTCAACGCTAAAACTAAAAACTTCCTAATTTTCTTACTCACTAATTAAGCCTGCACTTTGAACAAAATTTGATTTGATTGCAGTGTATTCCATTTTTTATTTTGCAGTTTCAGAAAAAAATCATACCTTTGCATGCAATTTTTCCGTAATGGGCAAGAATTAAGCAGTGTGCAATAGTTTTAGCACCTCGCCCACCGGATGTAACCTGTAATAATTTTATTTAACAGATGTACGTTATCGTAGAAATTCAAGGACAACAATTCAAAGCTGAAGCTGGCAAGTTCTTGTATGTTCACTATCTCGGCGAGCAAGTTAAAGAAGGCGACACAGTAGAATTCGACCGTGTTCTCCTCGCTGATGCCGACGGTGCCGTTAAGGTTGGTGCTCCCACCGTAGAAGGAGCGAAAGTAGTTTGCGAGGTAAAACGTCCCCTCGTAAAAGGTGAAAAAGTTATCGTCTTCAAGAAAAAAAGACGTAAAGGCTATCGCCGTAAAAACGGCCATCGCCAATGCTTCACCCAAGTAGTGATTAAAGACGTAGTCGCATAACCCTCTAAAATCTTAAGAAAATGGCACATAAGAAAGGTGTAGGTAGTTCTAAGAACGGACGCGAATCGGAAAGCAAACGACTCGGCGTTAAGATTTTCGGTGGTCAATATGCTAAAGCTGGCAACATCATCAAAC
>CAJGDJ010000033.1 GCA_904502025.1 uncultured Muribaculaceae bacterium | reverse complement strand
TTGGACGAAAATCCACCGCCACAACTGACGCTTTTCGATTAGGGGGGCTTGTAAATCGCAAAAAAGAATCTCAACCGCATTAAATCTGCGATTGAGACACCTTTTTATACTCATTTTGATTTTTATCGGACACCAATAATAATTAATAGTGATTCTAATATTGTTAATGATTGAATTGATAAATTTTTGTCGTTTATATTGGGTTTGGATAGGGTGGAATGTGTCAATAAGGAATTTGCCGTTTGTCGTTTTGTAGATAGGAGCGATAGATTCGCCACTATTGTCAACCCGGACGGATTTTAGTGGAGAGTTTTCTTTTTCGAAATCAGATTCAAATAAGTTATATGTATTGCCAAATATGATGACATCGGGGTTATATCCGTTTATTTGTTCAAAGAGTATCTCTTTCCAAATTTTGTATTCATTCTTTAAGGCCTTTTGTGTGGTAGTTTCTCCGGACATTTTATTTACATTGATATATACCGATGACTTTAGAAGATTGACCATCGTTTCGTCAATAGGAGGCATGTCGTCGTATTGGCACCCAGTATTGATGCCATATAAAATTTGAGCCATAACACTCCAAGTTTTGTTTTGCTTGATTACGTTAACGGCGTCATCTTCCCAACAATCATATATTGCCCAGCTACCGTTGTGAGTATTATTGCCATTTTCATCGATTGAATATGCTTCTTTGAGAATCCACATGATTTTTAGTGGAGAATTAGTGTAACCATCTATGTCGTAAATTCCGTCATAGATTGGTTCTGAGTTAGTTGAGGTTTGAGCAAGAATGCTAATTTTGTCGTGACACTCTTTTTGAAAAGAATTTAAATCGGTTGTCATGATGGAATGTTTTTAAGATTTAACTTTTTATTTATTTGAGTGCAAAGATAGAATGCGTCACTGCCAAGTTGTGACAGTGGATGTCGGGCGGTAGATTATTTTGAGGTAATTAAATGTATTTAACAGTTGCTATGCGTTTGCGATTTGAGATAAAAGAATGTTAGTGTGCTCAATGATATTGTTTATGTCAGGTTTATCTTCGAATTTAATGCAATAGAGCGATTGGTTGTTAGGTTTATGCCAGTAAAGGCCATGTTTATACTTAACGCCCTTGTCTAAATCTAATTTTTTGATAATATCGTTGTGCTTGATATCGTTAGGTTTGTCAGTAACAATGTAGAAATAGATAGAATCATTGAAAAATCCTACTGATAACCATGTCGGGCAGTTATTGATTTTTATATTAATGTAATTAGTGTAGTCCTTGTCGGGCTCAATCAAACTTATTTCGCTAATCTCTTGAGATGAAATGGTTTCGTAAAAACGATTATAATTTTTTTTGTGCTGTTGGTTGAGCGAGTATATTATATCCTCAATAGTTTTTGGGTTTCTTTCGGCAATCAAAAGTTGGATTAAAATTTTTTTAGCCTTATCTATATCAGTTTCCTTTAGTGATTTAGTAGCTCTTTCTAAAATGAAATTGGTAAAGTTGTGTTCCCCTGGGGTTTTATGGTCAATATAATAACGTTGGGTATATTTGTTAAATTCTATCTTAATCTCAAGTTTCTTTTCTATTATCCTACGAAGACGATAGAATGTTCGAACGCTAAGCGTATTATTTAGCTTCGTTAAATCGTTTAAGCTAATCACCGAAAGCGAGGTGTTCTCACGCGAGGAGTATTCAAAGATAGTTTTGATAAGCCAAAAATATCTGTCAAGATGTTCTGATGACATGGTATTGAGTAATTGGAATTGTGCAATGTTATGAAACAGAGGTTTTTGGTACAAGGCGTGAACTTAATTCCCAAAGGAGGTATATTGGGAAAAATACTGCCGAAAGTGTGAATGGGTCGCCTGTTGGTGTAATCATTGCAGCTAAAATGAGCAATACGACAATTGCATGGCGACGATAGGTTGAGAAAAATTCGCGAGTGAGAAATCCCATCTTTCCGAGTAGCCAGGCTAATAGTGGTAATTCAAATACGACTCCCATCATTAGTGTAATGATAAAGAAATTATCCATGTAGGAGTCGAGGGAGATTGTGTTAGGGATTGTAGTGCTTAATTGATAGTCGGCTAAAAAGCGAAGAGTTAGGGGGAATACCAATAAATATCCGATGGCTATGCCGAGATAAAACATTATATTCCCAAAGAAAAAAGCCGATTTGATGCCGCGTTTCTCGTTTTCGTATAGTCCCGGGCTGATGAACCCCCAAAGTTGATATACTATAAATGGGAAAGCTAAAGATAGTGCTAACCAGCACGAAGTGGATATGTGAATATAAAATTGAGAGGCGAGTTTTATGTTTATCAGAGTTACTTGAAATGGTTCTGATGTTTCACCTATGGTGTTGCTTAAAATAAAATCAAAGAATTGATATAGAGGGAAATCGCTATTACATGGAGCAAGGATTATGTTGTCGAAAATCCAATGCATTCCAATGAATAATCCGATGGCAATTATGGCTGTGGTGGCAACAATACGCCAAAGCACACCTCTTAACACTTCGAGATGTCCCCAAAAACTCATTTCATGAGATGTGGAGTTGTTTTCGTTGTTCACGATTTATATGAGGCGTTGCAAAGACAACAAGATTAATCTTTTTTCCCTTTGTAGGAGGTGTCGTCCTCTTCGTCAATTTTGTTTAGTTCTTCTTTTGCTTCGTTTAATCCTTGTTTGAAGCTCTTAACTCCTTTGCCAAGCCCACGCATTAATTCAGGAATTTTTTTACCTCCAAAGAGCAAAAGAATAACAACGAAGATAATAATCCATTCCCAGCCTGATGGCAAACCTATTGCAGGTATGAGGTTAAAAATAGTCATATAGAAGATTCGAAATTAGGGTTAAAAATATACTTTTCAGCATGTAAAGTTACAGAAATATGTCGAATATACCATATTTTTGGAGAAAAAAGCGTAACTTTGCACTCCTTTTATAACATATATAGTATTTTTGAAAATGAAAGCATTTGTTTTTCCAGGTCAAGGGGCACAATTTGTAGGTATGGGAAAAGACCTATACGACAATAACCCTGTGGCTCGTGAAATGTTTGAAAAAGCAAACGAAGTTTTAGGTTTCCGTATTACAGATTTAATGTTTGAAGGCACTGACGAGGATCTTCGTCAAACAAAGGTTACTCAACCTGCAATTTTCCTTCATTCTGTAATTTTGGCAAAGACACTTGGTGATGATTTTAAGCCGGAAATGACAGCCGGTCACTCTCTTGGTGAGTTTTCGGCTCTTGTTGCAGCCGGAGCATTGAATTTTGAAGATGGACTCCGATTGGTGTCGGCTCGTGCTCAAGCAATGCAAAAGGCTTGTGAACTCAAGCCATCTACTATGGCTGCTGTGCTTGCACTTCCTGATGAAAAAGTTGAGGAGATTTGTGCCGGCGTTGATGGTGTAGTAGTGTGTGCTAATTATAACTGTCCCGGACAACTTGTTATCTCAGGAGAAGAACCAGCGATTGATGCAGCTTGTGAGCAACTTCTTGCTGCCGGAGCAAAACGTGCATTAAAGCTCAAAGTGGGTGGTGCGTTCCATTCTCCATGTATGGAACCTGCTCGTGCTGAATTGGCTGAAGCAATTGAAAAAACAAACTTCTCTACTCCGGTGTGTCCTATATATCAAAATGTAGATGCAAAACCTCACACCAATCCCGAAGAAATCAAAGCTAATCTTGTGGCTCAATTGACAGCTCCTGTGCGTTGGACTCAATCTGTTCAAAATATGGTTGCTGATGGAGCTACTGAATTTGTAGAACTTGGTCCTGGTAAAGTGCTTCAAGGTCTTGTTGCAAAGATTTCTCGCGAAGTAGCGGTTTCAGGTAAACAATAACAAGAATATTCAATAAGAAGATGACACACAATTGTGTGTCATCTTCTTATTGTAAAAAAAATGGTTGTATTTGAAGCTCTGTTTCTATAAAATTTGTTAACTTTGCGACCTCAAATGATGGAAGAAGTTTTAGGTATTAATTAAGGGAATAGATTATGAAATTGTCAGGTTCTATCGATTTTCAACCGAAGTTGTTGTCTTCGTTGAAGCATTATTCATTATCTAAGTTTAAGGACGACCTCATTGCAGGTATAGTTGTTGGTATTGTGGCATTGCCTTTGGCAATTGCTTTTGGTATTGCATCAGGGGTAAGCCCCACTATTGGTTTGATAACTGCTATCATTGGTGGTTTTATGGTGTCGGCATTTGGTGGAAATACGGTGCAAATTGGAGGGCCTACTGGGGCATTTATTGTAATCGTATATAATATCATTGCTACATTTGGGCTTCAAGGGCTTGCTATTGCAACATTTATGGCTGGTATTATCCTTGTTGTAATGGGGATTTTTCATTTAGGAACGGTAATAAAGTTCATTCCTTATCCTATTGTAGTGGGATTCACAGCCGGTATTGCACTGACAATATTCTCTACTCAAATAAATGATTTCTTTGGCTTGGGATTGACGAATGTGCCAAGTGAATTTATCCCTAAATGGGGCGTTTATTTTCAAAATTTTGATAAGATTGACTGGGTAACGGTGGCAGTGGGTTTTGTTTCATTACTCATTATTATATTGACACCAAAAGTTTCAAAGAAACTTCCCGGGGCATTGATTGCTATAATTGTGGTAACTGTTGCAGTTTATTTCTTGAAAGATTTATTGGGAATAAATGTTGAAACTATCGGAGACCGTTTTGGCTCAATGTCAAATGAGATTCCTGAGCCTCATGGTTTTGAATTGTCAATGGCTACGATTAATCAATTGATGCCATCGGCGTTTACTATAGCTGTGTTGTGTGCTATTGAATCATTGCTTTCGGCAACTGTGGCTGATGGTGTTACAGGTTCTCGCACAAATAGCAATACAGAATTGATAGGGCAGGGTATTGCAAATATTGCAGTGCCATTCTTTGGTGGTATTCCTGTAACAGGGGCTATTGCACGTACGATGACGAATATCACAAACGGAGGTCGCACTCCTGTTGCCGGTATAGTTCACACTATAGTGTTGCTGTTGATATTCCTCTTTTTGATGCCATTGATTAATTATGTGCCTATGGCATGCTTGGCAGCTGTGTTGCTTGTTGTGTCATATAATATGAGCGGTTGGCGTACGGTTGTGGGAATTTTCAAATCACCCAAAAGTGATATATCGGTTTTGTTGGTAACATTCTTTTTGACAGTGATTTTCGATCTCACAATCGCAATTGAAATAGGCTTATTGCTTGCAGTGGTATTGTTCTTGCGTCGTGTTATGGAAAATACCGAAATTAAGGTTTATAGCGATCAGCTTGATATTGCTGAGGGTACTGAGTCGAATTCGCATGAACTTCTTGATGTGGCGAAAGGTATTGAAGTATATGAAATCGATGGCCCATTCTTCTTTGGGGTAGCTACAAAGTTTGATGAGATGATGCGTAGCTCGTCAATGGCAAATAAACCTATTGTGCGTATCATACGCATGCGTAAAGTGCCATTTATTGATTCTACGGGTATTCATAATCTTGAAATGCTCATCAAGTCATCTCAGAATGAAGGCATGCATGTGGTGTTGTCGGGGGTAAAAGATAATGTGCGTCAAGTGTTGCATCATGCTAATATTGATAAGCTCATTGGAGAAGACCATATCTGTGATCATATAACAAAGGCTGTGGTTATGGCCAATGCTATAGTTGCAGAGCGTCAGTAGAATTGCACAAATGTTAAAGAAGTGAGCAAAATTAAACGAAAATTTGTATTTTTTTTGATGCGTGAAAAAATCTTTGAAAAAAAATATAATTTTTGTTTGGTAGTTCAGAAATAAGTATTACCTTTGTACCGTTTTTGAAGCAAAAAATATTGTTTTATTATTTAATCTAGAAAAAGAAAATGAAAAAGTTAGTTTTATTACTTGCTGTTGTATTCAGCGTATCTTTGTTCTCTTGTGGTGGTGCTAACACTGAAGCTGCTGCTACTGATTCAGTAGATTCTGTTGCTGCTGATACTGTAGAAGTTGTTGATTCTGTTGCTGCTGACACTGCTGCTGTTGATACTGCTGCTGCTGATTCTGCAAAATAATCAGTGCTTAATACAAGTAAAGGAAAAAATTAGCTGGCCCAGGGTCAGCTTTTTTTGTGTCCAACTTTTGGGGTGCAGTTCATCATTTTAGATACGAGGGGAGGTGGCACGAAGTGACGGAGGGGTTGATTTTGACACAGCTCCGTTGATGAGTGTAAAATATGCCAATAAGCCCAATAAGCCTTTAATTGGCATAATTGTTCTTATTTATAATCTTATTGTTGTTTGCTTTACTTATTATTTGCGAAATAATCTGTCGATAATTAAAGCAATAGCTCCATCGCCGGTTACATTGCAGGCTGTGCCGAAACTATCCATTGATATATATAGGGCTATCATTAAAGCATTGTCGGCTTCGGTAAATCCAAGAATTGAACTTAACAAACCTAGTGATGCCATAATTGCTCCACCCGGGACTCCCGGAGCAGCTACGATAGTGATGCCAAGCATACATATAAAACCTGCAAACATTGGGAAATCGTAAGCGATGCCGTTTGTGAGCATTAATGCTAATGCACAAGCTACAATTTTTAATGTGCTGCCACTCATGTGAATTGTGGCACATAATGGGATAACAAAGCTTGCCACATCTTCATTTACGCCGGTTTTGATTGCTTGTCTAAGAGTAACGGGAATTGTTGCGGCAGAGGATTGTGTGCCAAGAGCTGTGAAGTATGCCGGCATCATTGTAGCGAGAGATTTGAACGGATTTTTGCCACTAAATAGCGAAGCAATGCAATATTGAAAAATGAGTATGCCTATGTGAAGAGCAAATATTACAGCAATTATTTTTATAAAAGTGAGTAATATTCCGCCCACTTGTCCTGAGATGGTCATATTGAGAAATATTCCGAAGATATATAGAGGAAGAAGTGGAATAATCACTTTGGAAATTACTAAATTTATTATGGTACGAAAATCGTTGATTACATTATTGAGGTAATTTGAAGATAATTTGGCACAGCCAAGCCCTAAGGTAAAAGCTAAAACAAGTGCTGTCATTACATTCATTAATGATGGGATAGAAATGGTAAAATAGGGGGAGAGGTGTGTGTCTTCGGATATAAAAGTCGCGGTTTGAGCAGTGATTAAGGAAGGGAAAAATGTGTCGCTGATAAAATATGAACTGAATCCGGCAAAGAGAGTCATGGTGTAAGCGATAATGACTGTAGCAAGTAGCATTTTCCCTGCACGAGAACCAATGTCGGCAATGTCGGGAGTTACAAATCCTATTATGATAAGAGGGATAATGAATCCTAAAAATTCGCTAAAAACGGCATTGAATGTTATGAAAATACGAGCAATTGAATCGTGAAATAAAAAACCGGCACCAATGCCGAGTATTATCGCAATTAGTATTTGTGAAAGTAGATTTATTTGGGGGAATTTCATTTGTTGTTGATTTAATGGTTCACTTAAGCAAAACTAATAAAAAATTACTTAATCTCAAAATTAAGATTGTCGATGAATAGATATTCTGCAACCGGTGATGTGTCATTCAAAGGTACTTTCTATGATAGTAAGAACCGCACTTGCTTTGACTCTCCATGGGATGAAGACGAAACTATTTCGCCAAATGATGAATTTGGTTGGGACGCAGATAAAATCCTTCCGGTTACAAAATTCCTTTTCATGGAAACTTCGGGCGTAGAGTCAGTTGCAGTTGAAAACGTTAATGTACCTGTTGAATACTACAATCTCCAAGGCGCGAAAGTTGCAAAACCATCAAATGGAGTGTTTATCAAAGTTCAAGGTAGCAAGGCAACTAAAGAATACGTTAAGTAATTGAATATTGAAAATTTAATAAGATTATTCTCTCACAAAAATAATAATCGGGCAGTCCAAATGTGGATTGCCCGATTTTATTTTCTAAAAGGGACTCGTAGAATGATATTCTTTACAAGTAGTCGAATATGCCAAGTGCGTGATTTCTGCATTTTTCGTATCAATGGCATGGAATTGTAGTAGATTTGTGGGAAGATCACAAGGCTATTTTTTATGAATAAATTTTAATAGCAAATGAATACTTTATATCAATAATTTGTTTTATCTTTGTATCGAAATAACAATTAAACAATTGATAATTATGGCAAGACCTATTAAAGACACTCCGGTTGTAACCGGTAAAGATGCCGAAAAATTTGCTGAGCGATTAGCAAACCCAACTCTTGAGACTAAGGAGGAAAAGGCTGCAGCAAAGAAAGCCTTTGAGGCAGTGAAAGCCATAAGTACATTTATGTTGTAATCTTCATGGTTTTTGAAAACTTAACCCACCTGCAATTAACAGCAGATACTAACATAAAGCCGTTTAAGTGTAAAGATTCTGACTTAAACGGTTTTTTAATTGAAGATGCAAAGAACTACTTGGCATCTAAAATGGCTGTTACATATCTGTTTGAAGATAAGGAGAAGAATATTACGGTAGCATATTATAGCCTATTAAATGACAAAATTACATTTGATCCCGAACAGCGTTCTTTTTGGAATAGACTAAATAGAAAGATTGCGAAAAGACTATCCTGCTGTAAAAATTGGTCGATTGGCTGTTGCCGAAAGTTATGCGGGTTCAGGTATTGGTACAGAAATAATTAGATTCATCAAATATATGTTCGCATTTAGCAATCGTACCGGTTGCCGATTTCTTACTGTTGATGCTTATGCAGAAGCAACTGAATTTTATATAAAATGTGGTTTCAATTTTGTTTCTGAAAAAGATAAAGGAGAACGAACACGTTCAATGTATTATGATTTAATAAATATTATAGACTGATTTTGAAAACACTAAAATAAAATCAATCGGGCAATCCACATTTGGACTGCCCGATTGTTGTTCATAATAGAAGTATGTAGGAGATATTGAATCGAGGATATATTATTGTGCGATATAGAAATGTTTAGAATGAATATGTTGCACTGGCTACAAAGCGGTTGTTGCCTACGGAATGGGTATTGATGATTTTACCGTTCTTGTGGTTGAGATCGCCATACCAAGCTGCAGTGTAGTTGTATTCAATACCAAATCGCCAATGGGGGAGATTGTAGGTTACTTCGGCAGTTCCACTAACAAGTTGATCAACGTCAGTGCCAGTTCCATAAACATTACTTACTGCGTATGCAGTGCCTAAATTCTTCATATACCCACCAAATATGCCTACTTTCCATTTTTTGCCCCACACAACGTTTATCCATGAAGTACTTGTGCGAATAGGGGTATAGTATTGTTTGCCAGTAATGGTGTCAACGTTACACACACCATAACCTCCAAGCATCGAGGTTTGAGTGAGGTTAGATGATAGTGTGCTCTTTGCTGCAAAATACCACATGGGAGTGGTGTATTTAACGTGAACTTCGCCTGATACCGAGGTGATGCGTTCATTTACTTTGTAAACTTTATCGCCAACGGTTGATTGTGTACGTGGTACGAGAGAAATTACCTCGGCACCACCACCTACAATTAAATTATTGTTTTTGTAGTCGGCTCCAAAGTGGAACTCGGGAACACAACTGTTTTTGATGTATTTGTTTGATTTCCCATCAGGTCCATTAGATAGGAATTGCGATTGCCACACAGCCGATGCTGTGAGTTGTAGGCTTCTGTGATTGAAACGATAACGCACTTGAGGTGCACGGCTAAATGGTTGGAATGGGGCTCCGGTGTTGAGGTTGAGTACTTGTGGAGAAACTTCGCCAAAGAATGGGTGCCATGTTTGTCCTGCAAGAACTGATGATTTGCCCCAATTGAAGTTGAAATATGCGTGGCGTAGGCGAATAAGTGAAAGTGTAGTGCCCGATCCACGGAAATCAAATTCAATCTTAGCCGATGTTTTTGCATTGCCCAACTTAGGTCCTTTCAAATCCAACCCAAGGCGAGTATATAGCAAATACATATTGCTATTGTCTTGGTCGTTGAGATCGTTGCCGTTAGCGTCTAATTTAGTATCCATAGGATAGCTGTAGAACAAGCCGTCAACGCTTTCATTGTTGTTGCGAGTGTTATAGAACAAATCGGCACGCACTTGACCATATATTTTTAATTCAAAGTCTTTGTCGGTCTTAACTTCTTGTGCTATTGCTGTTGTGGCAAAAAAAGAAAAAGGAAGAAATAAAAGAATCTTTCTCATAATATGATAGATGTTTGTAAAAATCAAAAGAAGCTGTCGCATAATGATGAAACAGCCCCTTTTTGTATAATGATGAGTTTAATTATCCTCCGATAAGTCCGTTAGAACCGAGAATAATAAGCATTACATAGCCAATCACAAGGCCAATAATACCCATGATAAGACCCACTTTTGCCATGTCTTTTTCTTGAATCAAACCGGTTGATTGAGCCATCGCATTTGGAGGAGTACTGATAGGAAGAACCATACCCAAAGAAGATGCAATTGCAACACCAATCAATAATGTAGACACGCCACCAAGTGGAGCCAATTGAGCCGACATGCTACCTCCTGCTACCGCCAAGATAGGAACCAAAAGGTTGGCAGTTGCAGTGTGTGAGATAAAGTTAGCCATAGCATAGCAAATGAGACCAGAACCTACAATTACGAGAATTGGTGACCATGTGTCAAATGGAATAGCCGAAATGATGTGTGTTGCCAATCCTGTTTGGTTTAATGCCACACCAAGAGCAAAACCACCGGCTACCATCCAAAGCACACCCCAGCTGATTTCTTCAAGGTCGCGACGTGTGATTACCCCGATGATACAGAATACACCTACAGGTAACATTGCAACAACGTTTGAGTTTACACCGGTATATTTGTCGAGAACCCAAAGGAGCACTGTCAATGCAAATACTACATATACTGTAATAGAACGCCAGTCTTTTTTAGCTTCACCTTCGATGTTGAGGTTAATCGTTTTTTGTTTGAATGGGAAAAGTTTCAATAATACAACCCATGAAATAAACACGAGAAGTAATGTGAAAGGAATCATAAATGCCATCCATTCACCGAAACCAATGTTCATGTTCATACCTTCAGGGTCGTTAAGATATTTCAATGCGATAGCATTAGGAGGTGTACCGATAGGTGTACCCATACCACCAATGTTTGCAGCAACCGGAATTGCGAGAGCCAAACCGATTTTACCTTTACCATCAGCAGGAAGTGCTTTAAGCACTGGTGCCAAGAAAGTAAGCATCATTGCAGCAGTAGCAGTGTTGCTCAAGAACATTGAGAATACGGCAGTTACGGTGATAAAACCTAATAATACATATTTTGATTGAGTGCCGAAAGGTTTGAGCATCACTTTTGCAAGTTTCACATCTAAGCCTGTTTTAGTAGCCGCAATTGCAATGATAAAACCTCCAATAAAGAGCATGATGATAGGGTCGGCAAAACAAGCCATCAATGATTTATAACTTGTGAGTTTGCCTAATTCTTCAGTAGGAATGCCGTCGCGGAAGAACCATAGACTGCTATCGGAGGTGGCAAACAAAAGTAGTACAACTACGAATGTAGAGGTTGTCCATGCCGGAATTGCATTGAAAACCCACATCAAAGTTGCAAATGCAAAAATTGCGATTACGCGTTGTTCTACCAAAGTGAGACCGTCAATGCCGAAAGAAGTTGTTGGGATAGCCCAAAGAACAATCATTGTGATTGACGCAATAAGGATTTTTGTAAGGCGCGATGCCAAGAACTCTGTTGACATTAAACGATGGAGTTTTTTGCGTTGTAACGCTTCCATCAAATGTGCGCCAGGAAAGCTTTTAAACATAATGTATTATTTTTTTATAGTTTTTGTTCTGAAATTGCGATAAATCTCTGATTTACACCCTTTAACGTTGTCGCAACAGAGGGGGTGTCAAAAACGAGTGCAAAGTTACGGCTTTTTTTTGATTTATGTTCAAATTTTTAGATTTGTTTTCAGTAGAATTGGGTTAAAATATGTGATTTTCGAAACCATTTTGCGTGTATGTGTGTTTTTGCATCAGTATAATAATTTTAGTCTAAAAAGTGTATATTATGGATGCAGTAGTAAATTTGTTTCGAGAATATCCCTCATTGGCGATATTTTTGACTATTGGAGTCGGTTTCTGGATTGGGAAATTGAAGTACAAATCATTCACACTTGGCACTGTTACCTCGGTGTTGCTTGTGGGTGTAGTGGTAGGGCAGATGGATATCCCTATTTCAGGACCGTTGAAATCAGTGTTCTTCCTTTTGTTTTTGTTTGCTATTGGTTATAGCGTAGGTCCTCAATTTTTCCGTTCGTTACGGGGTTCGGGATTAAAGCAAGTAGCCTTTGCGTGTATTTTGTGTGTAGTGTGTTTGTTAGTAACATTTGGCATTGCAAAGATATTTGGATACTCACCCGGAGAAGCTGCCGGTTTATTAAGTGGAGCCCAAACAATTTCAGCAGTAATAGGAGTGGGGGGCGATACTATTGCTACACTTGATGCGTCGGCTGCCGATAAAAAGATGTGGACCGACATGATTCCGGTGTGCTATGCTGTAACTTACATCTTCGGTACAATCGGTTCGGCATATATTCTTGGAAATATCGGACCTCGATTGCTTGGGGGATTAGAAAAAGTGAAAAAACAAACTGCAGAACTTGCATTGCAACTCAATCAAAGTAGCATTGCAAACGATCCTACTTATATCGATTCTAATCGTCAAGTAGTTTTTAGAGCCTATAAGGCTGAATCTGCCTATTTTGATACCTCTCGCACTGTGGCAGAGATTGAAGATTATATTAAGAAGATGAATCGACGGATATTTGTAGAGCGTTTACGTATTGATGGTAAAATCGTAGAACCAGATTTTACTACAATAGTGAAAAAAGGCGACGAAATTGTATTGAGTGGACGCCGTGAGTATGTGATTGAAGATGAAAGTTGGATTGGTACAGAGGTTGCCGACAATGAATTGTTGTCGTTCCCTATCGAACAAGTGAGAGTGATGATTACAAAGAAAACCGTTGACGGCATTACTGTTGACCAACTTCGTGCAAAATCATTTATGGCAGGCATTATCATCAAAAGCATTAGTCGAGGAGGAGTGGAAATCCCGGTACTTGCTCAAACCGAATTAAATGCAGGTGATATCATTACGATCAATGGACTTGCTCGTGAAGTTAACGCTGCAGCTCCACAAATGGGTTATGTTGACCGTCCAACAAATAAAACCGACCTTGTTTTCGTGGGACTTGGCATTGTAATTGGTGGTATTATTGGAGCATTGACATTGCACATAGGAGGAATCCCTATTAGTTTGAGCACAAGTGGTGGTGCATTAATCGCTGGATTGGTATTTGGGTGGCTTCGTTCAAAACGCCCAACATTCGGGGGTATTCCTCAACCTGCATTGTGGATTCTTAATAACCTTGGCTTGAATATGTTTATTGCAGTAGTAGGTATTACAGCAGGTCCTACATTTATTCAAGGTATTGAAAAAGTCGGTTTTATGCTCTTTATTGCAGGTGTGCTTGCAACTTCAATACCATTGTTTATCGGATTATGGATGGGGGCAAAGATATTCAAATTCCACCCCGCAATCAACCTTGGCTGTTGTGCCGGTGGTCGCACTACAACAGCAGCTCTCGGAGCAATCCAAGATTCACTCCAAAGCTCAATCCCGGCAATGGGATATACGGTAACATACGCCGTTGGTAACACGTTGTTGATTCTTTGGGGTGTGGCAATAGTATTGTTGATGAGCTAATCTTTTTGAAATAATAGATTAAATAAAAGCAAAATGTAAATTAAAATTTAGTTATGGAAAGTAAGAAAAACACAGGCTGCAAAAGCCAAGACAAAAGAAAATTTGAACGTGAACTTGAGAAAATGAGTCCGTTTGAGATAAAAAATCGTCTAATAGCTATGGCACAAGATGATGCACGCAAATCGTCGGCGACATTCCTAAATGCCGGTCGTGGTAACCCAAATTGGATTGCCACTGCTCCTCGCGAAGCATTCTTTTTGTTGGGACAATGGGCTTTGTATGAATGTCGTCGCACAAAAGATGTGGGTGATGGTATTGCCGGGATTCCTACAAAAGAGGGTATAGGGGAACGCTTTAGGACTTTCCTTGATGCACATCGAAATGCCGATGGAGCACAGCTATTGCGAGGAGCATTTGAATATATCATAGTAAATCATGATGCCGACCCTAATGATGTGGCTCATGAGTGGGCTGAAGCTGTAATTGGCGACCAATATCCTACACCCGACCGCATTTTACATTACACTGAATTGCTTGTGCGTGATTATCTCGCTAAAGAAATGGGCGGTTGCCAATGCGATGATGATTGCGAATGCAATGATGGTAAAGATTTTGGTTGTGAATGCAAAAGTAGGGTTTATGATTTGTTTGCCGTTGAGGGTGGCACTGCTGCGATGTGTTATGCTTTTGATTCGTTGTTTGAAAATAGGTTGCTCAAACATGGCGATACAATTGCGATAATGACGCCGGTGTTTACTCCTTATCTTGAAATTCCTCATCTTGAACGATTTGGTTTTAATGTAGTAAATATCAGTGCCAATAAAATAGAAGAGGACGGGTTGCATTATTGGCAATATCCCGATGAAGAAATCGATAAGTTGCGTGACAAAAAGGTGAAACTCCTTTGCGTAGTGAATCCAAGCAATCCGCCTTCATATACTCTTTCACAATCGGCACTCGATCGCATTGCCGATGTAGTTCATAAGGATAATCACGACTTGATGATTGTTACCGACGATGTGTATGGCACGTTTGTTCCTGATTTCAAATCGTTGATGTATCGTTTGCCTCACAACACAATGACCGTTTATTCGTTTTCTAAATATTTTGGGGCAACAGGGTGGCGACTTGCTGTGATTGCACTTAATCAACTTAATATTTTTGATGCTCTTATCGAACATCTTTGCGATGAGGATAAAAAAGCGTTAATCACTCGTTATGGTTCTCTTACTCTTGAACCTGAAAAGATGAAATTTATCGACCGTATGGTTGCTGATAGCCGATTGGTGGCTCTTAACCACACTGCCGGATTGTCAACACCACAACAAATGCAAATGTCGCTCTTTGCTGCATATTCACTTCTCGATAGGGAAGATGTGTATAAGACTCGAATGCAGACGATTATCAATAATCGCCTTGAAGCATTGTGGAAAACAACCGGATTTACACTCAAACCCGACCCTTTGCGTGCCGGTTATTATTCAGAAATGGATATAATGGTGTGGGCTAAACGCATCTATGGCGATGAATTTTGTGAATATTTGGCAAAGAACTACGAACCACTCGACTTTGTGATACGCATGGCAAATGAAACGGCAGTAGTGTTGTTGAATGGCGACGGCTTCGCAGGTCCCGATTGGTCGGTACGCATTTCGCTTGCCAACCTCGATCGTAAATCTTATCTCAAAATAGGAACAGCCATTCGCTCAATTCTCAACGAATACCACGACGAATTCCGAGGGAAAACAGAGAAGTGAAATAGATGTGTTAGAGAGTCTTCTTAAGTCAAATTATGCTAATCGAATTATGCGATTAGCATAATTTGTGTAAATATTGGAGTGATGCCTTGTTATTATTTGTAAATCTAAACAAATTTGTTTATTTTTGCGTTATGAATAATATGATAGAAATACTGAAAGGTGTACATCCTGGAAAATTTTTGCAACGCGAATTTGGGATACGTAAAATTAAAAGTGGTCAATTTGCTGAGTCAATAGGGGAGTATCCGCAAACATTGAGTGCAATTATTCGAGGTCGAAGGGCTATGAATACGCCATTATCTTTACGTATAGAAAAAGCTCTTGGTCTTGAAGAAGGGTTGCTAATGACGTTGCAAATTTATTATGATATTGCTGAGGAAAAGCACAAGGAGGTGAAAGTAGATAGTCCTGACTTGTCAAAGTTTCGTTCTGCATTATTTTGGGATACGAAGGTTGAAGCAATCAACTTTTTAGAACATCGTAGGTTTGTTATAAATAGGGTGCTTGAACGAGGTAATGAAGAAGAAGTTTGTGAAATAATACGTTTTTATGGACGAGATGTTATTATTTCTAATTTGAGTTTGACTTCAAAATCTCCTTTTGAAAATAAAGTGAAGCAAAATCTAAAGAAATATCTTAGATATGATGCGTAAAAAATTATATATTACAAACTGTAAAGCCCATATTGAGTAAAACTCTTAGGCGATTAATGGAAATGGAGGAGCTCTCTCAATTTACTCTTGTTGGAGGTACGTCATTATCGTTGCGTTATGGGCATAGAATGTCTGATGATATAGATTTGTTTACCGAAGCACAATATGGTACAATTGATTTTAATGGTTTGCAACAAGTGCTTCGTGAAAAATTCCCATATTGTGATGGTGATTGTGGAGATGTGATAGGCTTTGGAACCTCATATATGATAGGAGACTCAATAGATAATTGCGTGAAGTTAGACTTATTTTATACTGATCCATTTATAAAGCCAATTGAATATTATGGCGAAATACGCATGGCTTCAGTTGAAGATATTATCGCAATGAAATTAGATGTTATATCTCGTGGAGGTCGTAAAAAAGATTTTTGGGATTTGCATCTTCTTAAAGAACAGTTTAGTGTGGTCCAAATGTTGTCAATATATAATAATCGTTATCCTTATGGAGCTACTCGAGAAGAATGTATAAGGGGGTTGAATGATTTTACTATTGCAGATGGAGACCCGGATCCGGTATGCTTACAAAATAAAATATGGCAGCTTATAAAGCTTGATTATGTAGAATGGATTGAGCAACTAAATAACGAAGTATCTTAAACAGATAGAAACAGCCTCGCTCAGTGATGGGCGAGGCTGGGGTTTGTTATGAAAAAATTAATTTGTTTAGTTTTCTTTTACTTCGTAGTATGGGATATCCACTAACTTTATATGGAATCGTAATGCACTATATGGCAAGATGCTTCCCGACGTTTGAGCTCCGTATGCCATAGTGTAGGGGATAATCACTTCACAGCTGTCTCCTATGTGCATGTCTTCAAGTGCAACAGTCCACCCTTGAATTACATTGTTGCATTTAGTGCGATAGAGGCTATCGCCGTATGATGCGGTGTTGCCGTAAGATGAATCAAATGATTCATCGTTATATAACCACCCTATATATTTTACATCAACAGTGCTGGTGTAATATGGCGAGGGATTATTTGCTGTCAACATGCGGTCGTTGAAGTAGTGAATTAAAATAAATTGTGATGGATCCCATGACGGAACGAGTGTGGTGTAATATTTTTCGCCATTCTCGTTGAGGCGTTCTTTTTGCTCGTTTACCCAAGTGTCGTTTGCGTCACGCCATTCAGCATAATCTTCCCATAAGTTTTCGTCTTCAGAAGAACAGCCAATAGCTATGATTGCAAGGGTAAATATGAAAAAGAATGGTAATTTCTTCATCTTGTCAGTAGTTTTAATTAACCCAATTTGCGAAGAAGAGCATTGAGGCTCACATTGTCGTGAATCAACTTGTGAAGGTCGGCAATGGCAACACGAGATTGAGACATTGAGTCGCGTTCACGAAGTGTAACTGTGCCATCTTCGAGTGTTTGGTGGTCAACAGTGATACAGAATGGAGTACCGATAGCATCTTGACGACGATAACGTTTGCCGATAGAGTCTTTTTCTTCGTAGTGAGTAGCGAAGTCAAATTTGAGGTCGTTAACGATTTCGCGAGCTTTTTCGGGGAGACCATCTTTGCGAACCAAAGGCATAACTGCACATTTCACAGGAGCCAATGGAGCCGGCAAGTGAAGCACTACGCGAGTGTCGCCACCTTCAAGTTTTTGTTCTTCGTAAGATGAGCAGAGAACCGAAAGGAACATGCGGTCAACACCGATAGATGTTTCGATAACGTAAGGCACGTATGACTCGTTCAATTCAGGGTCGAAATATTTGATGTTTTTGCCTGAATATTTTTCATGTTGTGAAAGGTCGAAGTTTGTGCGTGAGTGAATACCTTCAACTTCTTTGAATCCGAATGGCATTTCAAACTCGATGTCAGTAGCAGCATTGGCATAGTGAGCGAGTTTGTCGTGATCGTGGTAACGATATTTGTGGTCGCCTAAGCCGAGAGCTTTGTGCCATTTCAAACGTGTTTCTTTCCATTTTGCAAACCAATTGAGTTCTTCGCCTGGACGTACGAAGAATTGCATTTCCATTTGTTCAAATTCGCGCATACGGAAAATAAATTGACGAGCCACGATTTCGTTACGGAATGCTTTACCAATTTGTGCGATACCGAATGGAAGACGCATACGACCGGTTTTTTGCACGTTGAGGTAGTTTACGAAGATACCTTGAGCAGTTTCGGGACGAAGATATACATTCATAGCGCCATCGGCAGTACTTCCCATCTCAGTTTTGAACATGAGGTTGAATTGACGCACCTCTGTCCAGTTCTTTGTACCAGAGATAGGACAAACGATTTCTTGGTCGATGATAATTTGACGCAATTCTTCAAGATTGTTATCGTTAAGAGCATTGGCAAAACGTGTGTGAAGAGCTTCGCGTTTAGCTACTATTTCTTGAATGCGAGGATTGGTTTCGCGGAAAAGAGCTTCATCAAAACTTTCTCCAAAACGTTTGCTCGCTTTAGCTACCTCTTTTTCGATTTTGTCGTCCATCTTGGCGAGCTCTTCTTCGATAAGAACGTCGGCACGATAGCGTTTTTTTGAATCTTTGTTGTCGATCAATGGATCATTGAAAGCATCAACGTGTCCCGATGCTTTCCAAATAGTGGGGTGCATGAAGATAGCAGAATCGATACCCACGATGTTGTCGTTGAGTAAAGTCATGGCGTCCCACCAATAACGTTTGATATTGTTTTTGAGTTCGACGCCGTTTTGACCATAGTCGTAAACAGCACCTAAACCATCATAAATTTCACTTGATTGAAAAACAAAACCGTATTCCTTGGCGTGTGAAACGATTTTCTTAAAAACATCTTCTTGTTGAGCCATAATATTTTATAATTATTTTAGAATCTTATTTTTTAACCTCGCAAAGTTACACATTTTTCTCGACACTATTACATAAAATGAGTTAATAGTTATAATACTTATGTCTAAACGATGAAAAAGAGATAAAAGAATCGGGAAAAAGACGATATATTTGTATAATTAAGGTGGGTTACGGTGGTATTTTGACACTACAACTAATTTTGATGTCAATTTAATGTTTTTTGTAAAACTTTTGTTAATAATTCAAATATATTTCGCGAAATGAAGAACTTTAGTAACTTTGTAAGTGTATAAATATTAAACTCGTTGTATTATGTCGTATTTATTGATTTTTTTGTTGATTTCGTTTATCGTGTCATCGGTAGGTTGGTATTATTTTATCTACTTTTTTAGTATTGGTTATGGATTGTCAATCTCGGCACTTTCGGTGGCTACGGCGGCAATGTTTTGGAGTGAAATGTCTCTTCCTGTTGCGATATTGTGTTGTGTATTATTTGTATATGGAATACGTTTGGCGTTATACTTGTTTATTCGTGAACGTAAGTCGGCATCGTATAAGAAAATTCTATATCAGCCCGAAAATACTACACACAAACCCATGTTTGTGATGTTTATGATATGGATATCGTGTGCATTGCTCTATGTGGGGCAGATGAGTCCTGCGATATTCTACCTCAACAACCTTAAAGAGAATATGGCAGTGAACGAAGTGTGGGCATGGATAGGAGCTGTGTTAGCAACAATGGGTGTGGCTATAGAGATGATAGCCGATGCTCAAAAGAGTGCAGCAAAGAAAGTGAACGCACATCGATATGTTGATACAGGATTATATCGCATCGTGCGTTGCCCCAACTATTTCGGTGAAGTGTTGATGTGGACCGGTAGTTTTGTGATATGTTTCGGTGCGTGTTGTAGTGTATGGCAATGGGTTGTTGCATCGTTAGGATATATTGGAATTGTGTATGTAATGTTTAGTGGTGCACGTCGTCTTGAACTACGTCAAACCGAGGTGTATGGCTCAATGCCCGAATTCCAAGCCTACATCAAACGCACCCCACTCATATTGCCTTTCCTCCCCATCTACAGCGTCGCTCGTCACACCTGGCTCAAAGGATAGAAAGTAAGGGGGTGCTTTTTTAATGTCATTTGTCGATAAATGACATTAAAAAATAATCGATAAATAGCAAAGTACTCTCTTTGGTCCGACTATTATTGTCATTATTAATAATTAGCCTAAACAAAATGAAAAACTTGTTGCTACTTTGGATTTTAGTCATCTCGATTGCATCGTTTGTTTCTTGCAATAATAGGGATAAAAATAGAGTTGTCGAACAGCCTGGTGAATGTACACAAACGACAGCTCAAAGTTATGAGAAACTTGTATTGGAATGGAACACTTGGTTGCAAAATAATCGAGAGGACTATCTATATTTATTTGAATCGGTGTCACAAGAACACGAGAATTTGATAAATAACCTCTTGACATTATTTTATAAGGGCGACGAAGACAAACGAAACAATGTTGCGATGATTCAAAAAATGCTTGATGATTTTTGTCCGGTTAGTAAAAGTGACGATAAAGTTGTGCAATATAATAATTTGGAGAAGCAAGTTTCGACTTTGTTAGACATTGATGTTGAACTTGAGGGATATCAAGTAAGACGCAAATCGGCATTAGCAAGATTAATGCATAATTTTAAGATAAAATATTATGAAGAGAAACTCTTGAATTCAATTAGTGACGAAGAAACAAAAAACCTTTTTAGAACTGAAATATCTGCATGGCAACAATATTTGCAATCGACATCTGATGCATTTGAAAAAATTGTTTTAGGTAAAGAGAGTTATTCTTTCAAATATGTGTATGGGAACAACTATGAGTTTGATTTGATGAATGAAAGATATAAAACGCTTGTATGTTTATATTTGAAGGATTATTCAGTATGGGATAATGATAATAAATGTGGGCGAGATGAAGTCGCAGATGAATATGATAAAATGCAAAAAAAATTACCTAAAGATCAAAGTATAAATCCAGAATATCATTACTCATATAACGAACAAAAGGAGGCAATACTATTAGATGAAGAATTATTTCAACAATATCTAAATGCCCATATAGCTATCGCTATTAAATTAGGAATATCAGACGAAGGTTATATTCTACGTCATAAAACAATATTGATGGATAAAATGCTTGAACACTATAATAGCATAGAGGCTATACGTTTCTAACAACAAGTCATACACCGAAATTGTATAGAACAATTCACTTTTCGATGCAGAAAGTGTAGATGATTATCAATCAGCTATTTAGCACTCTAAAAGGTACAACCACTCATTTGGCAAGTCGTTGAGAATGTGTAAGTTAGTGATTTTCAACGCACTTTTTGCCTTGTACCTCCATTTTGGAATGTAAAAGTAAGTGTAATTTCTTGAATATCAAAACCCGAGGTACAAAAACTTGCAAAAAATCGCATTTTTTA
>CAJGDJ010000032.1 GCA_904502025.1 uncultured Muribaculaceae bacterium | reverse complement strand
CGTGCATAGCCTCTTCGAGCCAATGCACGGCTACATACTAAGCATTACCTTCGGCAATGCAATAGATTTTCAATCTATGGGGCTTGTAAATCGCAAAAAAGAATCTCAACCGCATTAAATCTGCGATTGAGACACATTTTTTATACTCATTTTGATTTTTATCGGACAGCAATAATCTTTTTACGATTTATTTGCACGCTTGCGTTCTATTTCATCAAGAATTATTTTACGCAAACGAATGTGATGTGGAGTAACCTCCACATATTCATCTTCCTTGATATATTCAAGTGCTTCTTCAAGACTAAATACAATAGGTGGAATAATGCGAGCTTTATCATCGGCTCCCGATGCACGCATATTGGTCAATTTCTTTGACTTGGTTACGTTTACTACGATGTCGTTATCTTTGGCATTCTCACCTACTACCTGTCCGGCGTAAACTTCCTCTTGTGGGAAGATGAAGAATTTACCACGGTCTTGCAACTTGTCGATTGCATAAGCATAAGCAGTACCTGCCTCCATTGCGATAAGCGAACCATTTGTGCGACGTTCGATATCACCCTTCCAAGGTTGATATTCATGGAAACGGTGTGCCATAATAGCCTCTCCGGCCGAAGCTGTCAACACATTGTTACGCAATCCGATAATACCACGTGAAGGGATGTGAAACTCCATGTGCACACGGTCGTTTTGAGCAGTCATCGACACCATTTCGCCCTTACGTCGTGTTACCATATCAATGATTTTACTTGAATATTCTTCGGTTACGTTGATTGTGAGCAACTCTACCGGCTCACATTTCATGCCATCTATTTCTTTAATGATTACCTGTGGCTGTCCAACTTGCAATTCATAACCCTCGCGACGCATTGTTTCAATCAACACCGAAAGATGAAGCACCCCACGGCCAAATACAGTCCACACATCTTCATGGTCGGCTTTAGACACTCGCAATGCGAGATTTCGGTCAAGTTCTTTTTCAAGACGATCGGCGATGTGTCGAGAGGTTACAAATTTACCATCTTTACCAAAAAATGGGCTGTCGTTGATTGTGAAAGTCATCGACATTGTTGGCTCATCGATTGCAATACGGGGAAGTGGCTCAGGATTATTGAAGTCAGCAACAGTGTCGCCAATTTCAAATCCCTCAATACCAACAAGTGCACAAATATCGCCACTCTTAACCGATTGCACTTTCTTGCGACCCATACCCTCAAACGTGTGAAGCTCTTTAATGCGTTGACGCACCACCGAGCCATCTTTTTTGCAAAGAGCAATATCCATTCCTTCACGAATTTCTCCACGATGCACACGCCCAATGGCAATACGCCCCACATAACTTGAAAAATCGAGCGAAGTGATAAGCATTTGAGCATCACCCTCAATCACCTCGGGTTCGGGGATATATTCAATAATCGCATCGAGAAGGGGAAGAATATTATCTGTTGGCTTGCTCCAATCAGTACTCATCCACCCTTGCTTTGCCGAGCCATAGATTGTTGGGAAATCGAGTTGCTCCTCTGTCGCATCGAGGTTAAACATAAGGTCAAACACCATTTCTTGTACCTCATCGGGACGACAGTTGGGTTTATCAACTTTATTGACAACAACCACAGGTTTCAATCCCATTTGAATAGCCTTTTGAAGCACAAAACGTGTTTGGGGCATTGGACCTTCAAATGCGTCAACAAGGAGAAGACAACCATCAGCCATGTTCAATACACGTTCCACCTCACCACCAAAGTCGGCGTGCCCCGGAGTATCAATAATATTTATCTTATAACCTTTGTAATCAATTGACACGTTTTTCGATAGGATTGTAATCCCACGTTCACGTTCAAGGTCATTATTATCAAGAATTAGTTCACCTGCAGTTTGATTTTCGCGGAACAGGTTACCCGCATGCAACATCTTGTCAACCACTGTAGTTTTGCCATGGTCAACGTGAGCAATAATAGCGATATTTCTAATCTTCTGCATAAACCGGCAGTTAAAATTTCATTTCAATCTACAAAGTTACACAAATCTCCCCACAACTTCCCTATTTATGTCAAAGAAAGTTACAAATAATATTTCAACTCCACCTTAATAAAGGAGAGACTTACCTAAAAGTACCAATAACAAAATATCATCTCGATTTATGAGAAATAATGTAACAAACAGCGGTTGCCCAAATGAGCAACCGCAATTCATTCATATAGTTATAGTTTTAGTATTAACTATACATTCACGGCAAAATTAATTCACAACTTCTTTTCTTGTGCTTCCATCACTATATTTCACGATATTCACGCCCTTGTTAAGAACATTTAATTTGCGACCGTAAATATCATAACGACCAATCTCTTTTGCTCCACCTATTTTAACATTTTCAATGCCACTTGTTTCAACTACAATTCCATGAGTAAGATTTTCAATATCCAATTGCGAGCCATCTGGTTTGATTATATAAATAGTTGACATCTCAATATCATGTATACCATCATCAAGAGTTGGCGAGGCTTCAAGAGTAATTTCTACCAATGTTCCATTATTCCCTTTGAATGGACGACTTTTGCTTGAATATGCAGCAACCCTCAAAGAGCCATCTTCTTGATATGCAGAAACTATTTGATGAGTATTTGTAGCTCTTGATGTCAATGTGATTAATGGGTCGCCATATTCATCAACCGGGATTGAAATTCCTTCAGGCAGTTTAATGTCAAATTGGAATGCAGTAATCTCAACATCATTAGTCATATCCACAAACAAATTAGCAGTTTCACCAGGCTTTATGACCAAATTTTGTATGGTTACGGTATTTGTCGTCTCTGCCATTGTTTCTATTTTAGGCTTACTACTTTTAGTTTGAACTACACCACCATTCAACACGGCATTGACAACCAAAACCACATCAGCCATTGTGATGTCACTATCAGAATTGATGTCTGACGCCGCAAATACAAATTTTTCGGGTGTTTCACCAAGCACATAATTAACCACATTCACTACATCGCCCATTGTTACCAATAGGTCATCATTAGAGTCGCCAAGAATCAAATCAAATATACCAAAAGATGATTCATTGCGGTTAGTCACTACATCATTAGCCTCAGTGTCAGTCAGTCTTACATTTGTAATGGCTAATGTCTTATCTCCGGGGTCTGCATCTGAAGCAACATTTACTGTCATATAGAATATATCACCATCATTTCCACTGAAAGCGTAGTTTTTAGACGAATAAACAATAACGCGTATTGAATTATCGGCTTGTAGTTCAGATGAAACAATGTGAGTATTTGATTTACGATCAGAAAGTTCGATTACATAGTCTCCATACTCATCGATTGCGGCAGAAACACCTGCAGGTAAATGAATGTCACATTGCAAAGCTGTAAATTCACGATTGTTTATCATTTTAAACGGAATTTCCAATTGGCGACCACGATAAGCCTTGATTGCATCGACAAAAATTGTGTTTGAGATGTTAGGTGTAATAGAGAATTTGCTCACCATTTCAAATTCCATATCTTCAATCATATAAGTAAACACAGCTTCATAGTCTCCTATTGTACATGGTGTTTCACTTAATGCCACCCCATCTTTAGTGCGATAACCTTTAAGAGTTAATTCGTATGGGAAGTTTGTCGTATAGCTTAACTTCTCTCCATCGGTCGTTCCTTTCCATGTCACCGATTGACAAATGGTTAAAGCCGCCCAAGATGCATTGGTTTTGTAAACCATCGCGTTAGGAACGTACGCTGTTGCTCCGCTTTTTGCATAGCTCAATGCCGGCGGCACTTCGGCATACGAAATTATAATCGGCGAGTTACAGCCGTAAAATGCTGTAACACTATCTGCGAGAATTGCTGTTGGAGTGGCATTCCCATTACTTTTACCCAAATTATATACATCATAAATTCTTACAGCTTTTGCATTCCATTCAATAACTTTCAATGATGCAGAATAAATAATAGTATTGGGTATAATTTCTGCGTTTTTCCCTATTGTCAATTTTGTGAATTTTGCTTCAGGGAATATGGAATAAGAATAATTACTTTCAGTAGCACATTGGGTTGCATTATATGTTGCAGAAAGCATATTATTGCAATTAACAAAGGCTTGACGACCTAAATATGTAACCGTTTCTGGAATGGTTATGCTTTTTAGTGAATTATTGGCATAAAATGCGTAGTTCCCAATTGTATTAAGTCCCTTAGGCAACTCAATTTCAGTAAATTTTGTGTCGGCAAATGCATATTCTCCTATACCTTTTAAGGTACTTGGAAGTGTTACACATTCCAATGACGTGCAAGTTCTAAATGCCCAATTACCTATATATTCCACTCCTTCAGGAATTGTTACCGATTTAATTTTAGTCAACTCATGGCAAAGTGCACCAAAAACTTGTTGTACATTTTCACCAAATGAAACTTCTGTGATATTTGAGCAACCACTGAATATGTTGGACCCTACAGAGTATGTTGAAGTCGTGGGAAGTATGGAGTTTTGTTGTATTGATGTTAATCCGGTACAATTTGCAAATGCATAACCTTCGAGAGTATTAAGATTTTTGGGCAAAACCAATTTGCCCGAAATATTTGTATTTCCAAATGTGTAATAGCCGATTGATGTAATCGATTCTGGTAAATATAGCTCTCCGGATATTTTACAATATTGAAATGCGTAATCATCGATTTTTTTGATTGATTTTCCCAATTTAAGTGATGAGAAATTTGTTTTGTAGAATGCATAGTTATCTATTTGTTCAACACTGTCGGGGATAACAAGCTCTCCCGATAATCCGGTGCAATCGCGAAATGCACTTCCGCAGATTATTTTAAGATTTTTTGGCAATTTAAGTTCTCCGTGCAAGCTTGTACACCCGTTAAATGCGTTGCCACCAATTGTTGTAACAGTTGAAGGAATATCTATTGTCGCAAGTTTTGTACAATTGTTAAACCCACTTAAACAGATAAGTCCTTCATTGAGTTTTACTTCTTGTAAAAATTCATTATTGGCAAAAGCATAATCCCCAATTTTTTTAACAGTGCTTGGAATAGTGATAGAATTCATATCTGAACCGTAAAATGCATAATCTTGTATTTCTTCGATGCTTTTCCCCCAAGTAATAGAAGATATATGACTGTTAACACCATATTTGTCATTGTAAAAATAGAATAGTTTAGCCGGAATTACTTTTACCTTATCTCCTATCACTATTGTAGTAAGAATATTTCTGCTGTCGTAGTCGAATGAATTTCCATCAGTAGCTTCACAAGCTATAGCATTATAGTTTATTTTCTTTAGAGACAAGCATTTATAAAAAGCGTAAGAGCCGATTGAAACTACCGATTCTCCAATTGTAATTGACGTTAAACCGGAGAAGTTGTAAAAGGCGTTCGGTGGAATAACTTTTACATTGTTACCTATATAAATATTTGCAGTGTTGGTACAATCAGAAAATGCGTATGACATCGAGTTACACTCAGTGGCATTAAAATTAACTTGAGCTATCGAAATACAGCCTTGAAATGCGCGATCGCCAACAAAAGTCACCCCTTCGGGGATTGTGACACTACGCAGAGCTGTAAGACCTTTAAATGCGTAAGCGGGGATTGTTTTTACCGCATCGCCAATCGATACCGTACGCACTGAAATACAGCCATTGAATGCCGTGGCATCACTTGCCCCCATTGTTGAACATTCCGACGCATTATAGCTGATGCTTTCCAATCCGGTACAACCATTAAAAGCGTTGTTGCCAATGGTTGTAATTGTAGATGGAATAGAAACCGAAGTCATGCCGGTTGCATTGTTAAATGCTTGAGTTGCAATCTGAACTACGGTGTAGGTCGCACCATTGAAAGTCACTGTTTCGGGAATAACTATATTACCCGATGCCGCATTGTTTTCGGCGGTTTCAACCGTTAAGGCTTCTGGAGAGATGATGTTGTAATTCAAACTCCCAACAGAGAAGTCGGAAGCTGAAATTGTCATCATAGTCCCAGCCCAACAAACAGCAAGAACTGATAATAATGTCCGTTTCATTATTAAATGTGTTTTGAGTGCCTCCTGAGTCCCCGAATTTGGCGATTAACAATCTGGTTTTAACATATAACAATGTAAAAACGTGGGACCTTGTTCAGTTTATTTATTCGAAGGCATCGCCAAACGCCCAACCAGTAATAAACAGTTCACTCCCACGCCATTTTCGAATATCTCGACCCCTTGTCGGGGAGTGGATATACGACAAGCATGAGCGTTTATTCTGCTTATCCTACTGGTTAAATTTTTGGCGAATTTTTCGAATAAGGATAAATCTAAAAACGCTTTCACTAAATATGTCTCCTGTGGGGAGGGCAACACTCTACCACCCACAAGATTAATGCAAAGATAGTGCAAGCTAAACACAAATGCAAATTAAGTTTTACTAAATTTTCACGATAAGCACAAACACCCTCAACTAACATCTTCACTATTTTCTCACAAAAACGACAAGCAATATTAGAACAAATATAAAGGCGACCTACGATATAGCTATTGAATTTGAAATGGTGATAACTCAGTAAAAACATATAACAAATGTATAAGACACATTCTTTTTAGTTAAAATATCTATAATCATCATAGATAAATTAAACCTTTTGGGTGTTTTTATGGTCATAAAGGCATAATATTTAATTTTTTATTAACCACTAAACTATTTTTATTATGAAAAGATTTTCTAAAATTTTCTTAGCATTAGCTATTATTGCAGGTGTTAGCGTTGTCGCTTTAGCCGATAGACCCATTTCGTCAAATGAACTTCCTAACGAAGCTAAAGCGTTTATCAACAAAAATTATGCTGAAACAACAATCTATAATTGCGAAATTGATGACTTCAATTATGATGTTGACCTCAGTAATGGAGTTGATCTAAAATTCAATAAGAAAGGAAAACTACTCAAAATTGAAGCCGACCATGGCGTGCTTTCACAAGCTGTTCTTAAAGCCATTCTTCCGGCTAAAGCTGTGCAACATCTTTCGGCTAAAGGACTTTTGGATCGCGTGGAAGAAGTTGAATTCCGTCGTAGCACTATTGTTGTTGACATTGCCAACTATGACGACTATGAAATTCGTTTCCGTCTCGACGGCACTGTGAAATAACGCAATTAATTCACTATTAGATAAAATCTGAGGGTGTCTAAAATGAATAGGCACCCTCATTATTTGTGGTAATCAAATTACTTGGCTTATTTATCTCCATATTCTTCGAGATATGCTTCGCAAGCCATTACAAGCTCGTCGTACCATTCTTTTCCAAATCGACGTGTTAATGGTTCTTTGAGGAACTGATATACACGCAAGTTGTTTTTGCGACCAAGCAATTCGGCACATTTACATATCTTCCAACGATGATAGTTGACTGCGGTAAATGTAGAATATTCCTTTAATCTCACCGGATAGAGGTGGCATGATGAGGGTTTGTAAAAGTCAATCTTACCTGCTCGATAAGCCTTTTCAATGGCACATTGACACATTCCTCCGGGGGCATAGCAGGTAAACACACAATTCTTGCCCTCAACAATAGATGTTACCAAGTCGCCTTCTTCATCAACATACCCTACTCCATTTGCCTCAATCTCGGCTTGAGCTTGTGGCAAGAGGTCATTCCAAATTACGGGAAGAATTTCTTCTATTTTCTTTTTTTCCTCTTCGGTTATAGGAGCTCCTGCATCACCTTCAATACAGCATTCTCCAAGACAAGTGTCAAGGTCGCAACAAAAGAATTGCTCGGCAAGATCGAGCGACACAAGTGTATCTTTTATTTGTAACATTATGGTTTCTTCTTCGTTTGTTTTCAATTTTCAATCAATTATTTTATTATTTTCCTGAGAATATCATAGCCACACCCACCAATCGGTCGTAGCGTTCTCCCGGACGATGATAATATACTTTGATGAGATATTCATTTACCGTTTCATAGAAATCTCCCTCAATAGGAGCTGTTGCTCCTACCATAGTTCCTACCGGCACTGCAAGATACTGATAGTTATATGCACCTTGTTTCAACAATAATGTTTTTTCATACTTTCCGGTGGCTCGATTAAACACCATGCGTGATTCAGGGTCAAATCGACGATATGTAAAATCACCATCAAGGAAAATTCCATAATTAAACTGTTCGGGAAGATCAAGAGTGAAATGAGTCAACACATAATCGGCTTCAATATCGCTTTGCGATGAATTATATTCGCGTATTGTAAAACGGCCAAATTGAGTTTGGTCATATATATATTGCCCAATTGAACGCAATCCATCGGTTTCCAATATCTGATGATAATATGGCTCACTATATCCTATCTCAGCAACATGCATTCCGGGATAAGTAACCGACACGGTTTCCATACGACGATACTCATTCCCTGCCTTAAACACAAGAGGCGACAAATGCTCATAGTATGCCTTATTCAACGACACTCGCAATGGTTTATCAATCACAACTTCATTGTCAATGCGTGAATTTTGCGACACTACGATTCTAAAATCGTTATACATATCTTGCACATTCAATTTTGAGGCATCAACTTCAAACGACAACTGTTGATGTGCCCTATTATAATCCACATCGGTGCGAGAAGTTACACTCGCTCCTACCCTTACTTTTGCCTCACTCACCATAAATCGTGCTTGAAGTAATGTTTCATCGGGGTTATTTTCAGGGAACACACGTAATAAATAGTTGCCCGAAATTGTAAATCGCACTTCATCATTAGGCAACGCTATCGAATAATGCACATAGTGGGTAGTTGTGAGCTGAGAGTATTCATATTCCTCTACATAGCCAAGGTTAAATCCATCGACATACTCCATATCCACCAATCCCGATGGTTGCCACATTGCATTACAATGCACAAGCGAATAACGTAGATAGCTATGCTCCTCAGTGAGTTCATCAAATGAAATAATAACCCTATCGTCAGTGTCAAGAGTAATCACAGGTGGAGCATATTCATTTCCCTCAACTTTAACCTGCAAGGTTTTGAATCGAGAATCAAATATACCATTCATTGTATCCTCGGCATTAACGCCCAGCGACATCATTGATAAAATCAATATAACTAATATTTGATGCTTCATAATATCTATATTAACGCAATCGAGCATCAATAATTGTGATTGCATCTTCTATGAGTTCAATACATGGTTTGCGACCCGGTTTAAGCAATTCGCCACACACTATTGAACCGTTTAACAATTTATATTCATCGGTAGCAGCCTTTACTTCGGCATAAAGCATAGGTTTGTCAGATGGACGAGAATATTTTGTCAATCCTTCAAGCATTACCATTCCCGACACTGCTCCACACACCTGTTTCATACCACCCACACCTCCACCAAATCCGGCTGAGATTCGAGACACAACTTCTTGGTCTAAGCCATGAATATCGTCAAATACCATCACAACACATTGCGAACAGTTATATCCTTGTTTGTGCAACATGCGTGCACGTTCTTTTCGTTCTTCAAGAGTATATTTCATAAATACATATCTTTACCAATCAATCTCGCTCTTACCTTGCAAACGAAGATATTCATTTGCCTTAGAAAAATGTTTATTCCCCAAAAATCCACGATATGCCGACAAGGGCGATGGGTGGGGAGATGTCAACACCAAATGACGATTACGGTCAATAAATGCACCTTTCTTAATTGCATAAGAACCCCATAACATAAATACGATTCCCGACCTATCCTGTGCCAATCGCATTATTACTTCATCAGTAAACTGCTCCCAACCTCTATTTTGATGCGAGCCGGCTTTATGTGCTTCAACCGTCAACGTGGCATTAAGTAGTAACACACCTTGATTAGCCCATCGGCTCAAATCACCATTCTCGGGCATAGGTTTGCCTAAATCATCACGAATCTCCTTAAAAATATTCACTAACGACGGGGGCATGGGAATACCCGGATTAACCGAAAAGCATAACCCATTAGCCTGACCCACATCATGATATGGGTCCTGTCCCAATATAACCACCTTTACATTTTCAAATGGGCAAGCATCAAAGGCAGCAAATATTTTTCCACCGGGAGGAAAAATTGTCTTTGCACGATATTCTCCTCGCACAAAGTTTGTGAGATTAACAAAGTAATCTTTCGACCACTCCCCTTTTAGTCGCTCGTGCCAAGATGGTTCTATTTTTACATTCATTTCAATGATATTTCGTTGATTGAATTTCTTATTTGCAAAACTACAAAAAAACAACTACTTTTGCACACAATTTCACGAGAATAATCATTTGTCCCCGTAGTTCAATGGATAGAATATTGGATTCCGGTTCCAACGATTGGGGTTCGACTCCCCACGGGGATACTTAATAGACTTAAACACAGAAATTTGAAGTAAACCCCAATGTTTTGAAAACTATGGGGTTTATTTTATGCGATAATAATAGCCGAGTGTTATCAATATTGATGAATGGCGTGATGCGTCGAATACATCTTTTTTAGTTGCCGGGTAGATATTTCCAAGTCCGAAATAATATCGACCCTCAAGAGCTAATGAATTTTTGCGATTGAGCTTAAATTCGCATCCAACTCCACCGGTTATTCCATAGTCAAATTTATTCTTTATAGGCATTGTCAATTGCTCTGTCATGCGATATTGCAAAGGAAAATCCTGTACCGACGTAACATTGGAATAATCAAAATTTGATTTTATTGAACTTCCTATCATATAACTTATTTCAGGTCCAAGATTTATATTTATATTAAATCGTTTCCAACCAAAGAATATGTGTGTCATCAACGGCAACTGGATATAAGTTAACGAGCGTTTATATTCAAATGGCAATCCATCATCAAACGACTCTTGCCAACCTCGTTGTGCAATATTCAATTCTGCAAGGAGTCCCACATGACGTTCTTCGGCATAACGAAACGACACCCCACCTACAAATCCGCTCGTCATAGATTGCTCAACCTCGGGCGTAAACGCTATTGACGACAATGTTGCACCGGCTTTAGCTCCAACATGTATATGCGATTTATATAATGTTTGAGCATTAGCGATTACACTCATTCCACACACAAACAATAATATTGCGATAAATTTATTCATCTTAAAAATTCAGTTACAGCACTTTCACATCTACGTCATTATTCGAACGATAACGCACAATATATAATGACCTGTTTTCAGCTCCTTTTTCTCCTTCAACATCAGTAAAATCAAAAGTATATTGCAATCCTGAATATTTCAAATCAGCATCGAGAACATTACCATTACCATCTCTCAACGCATTGATAAGATAATATCCACAATCATATCCAAGTACAGCTTGGATTGGTGGACTTTTCTTTATTGGTGCTTTGTAAACATCAAGAAACTTTTGTGAAAAAGCTTTTTCCTTATCGCCTTTTTCATTGAAGTAGAATCGCGAATACACCACAGTGTTGAGTGCGTGAAGAGATGTTCGTTGCGAATCCTTAAATGCAACCCATTCAGGATAACCAAACAATGCAACATCTTCAGTACACATATTCCTAAATTCTTTTATTGGCTCAATAAATTTCTCAAATTCTTTTTCAGAACTTGACAACGGAATAAACAAATATTTTGCACGTTTATTCAAGCCATCTAAATCAACAACATTCAAGCTTCGCTTAAATATAATTTCTTTGCATTCTACATCTAACTCCTTATACTTGCGTTTTATTTCTTCAACCATTGAAGTTCTATTTTTATTAGCCGGAGAGCCTATTATGATTGGCGTATAGTCGGAGTATTCATTCACAAGCCACGAAATAGTCTTGTCATACATAACATCTCTTACGACGTTTGCTTGAATCACATTTTTTTTAACAAAATGCGTTGTATCGTTGGCATAAAACGCATTCAATATCGTGGTCGATTTATCACAAGCATTAGCAATAGCTTTCACTGATGCAGTATTGCCGGGAGGAGCTATAACAACATTCATTTGTTGAATTTGTGGCTGTGCCAATATCAAATTCAACGAATCGATGCTATTATATGTATCGTACGCATATACATTTATCTTTTGTCCACTATCTTTCAGAGCATCAGCTGCAAGCAAAAAACCTTTATAAAAGTCAAGATATGTGCGAGTTGCAGTACTCATTGTTTCCTCATTCAACATAAATGGCATAAATATCGCAACATTATATATCGGTTGTTCAATAATTGTATCAGAAACTTCAATTGTCGATAATGTTGGGTCATTTTCCACCGACAAATCATCTTCTACAACATTTTGTTTCTTATCGTTTTTAGCTTCCACACGTCTTTTGGGTGTTCTTATCACAAGCTCTTCGCCTACCTTTATTCCATCTTTTGCCGATGGATTCAGACGCAACAAGTCATCAACCAACATTCCATATTGCTTGCTAATTCCATAAAGCGACTCTCCTTTCGCCACTTTATGAACAAGGGGCATATCATATACATTTGCATTCATCAATAAACACGAAAATGCAATGACCGCAATTAAGGCTCTAATCTTCATATCGTTGAATATTCAAAACATTTTACATCACAAAGATAACTCGTTTGTGGCAATTATGCAATAAATCATATTCGTTTAACCCATAATAACAAAGGAGATACACCCGATATGATGTATCTCCTTTAGTCTATAACAATAATATCTTGATTATTTCAATGTGCCGGCTTCTGCTTTTTTCACCATTTCTTCATTAGCAGTAATATAGACTTCCACACGACGATTTTGAGCACGACCTTCGGCTGTGCTGTTATCTGCGATATAGTAATCCATTGGCAAACCTTGAGCTGAGATACGAGTTGATGAAACGCCACTGTTTACAAGATATACACGCACTGATTCGGCACGACCTGTTGAAACTTTTTCATTTGCTGCCATCGAACCAGTATTGTCGGTATAACCATAAACTTGCACATCTGTATCGGGATTTTCATTGAGCGAAGCTGCAAATTTTGTCAAATTTGTCTTTGCCGAATTGCTTAATGTTGTACCATTTGTTGGGAACAATATACCTCCTTCAAATGTAACTTTAATTGCTTGCAATCCATTAACATCAGTTACTTCTTCTACTTTTGCCGCTTCAGCAAGTTGAGCTTCAAGTTCCTTTTGTTGTTTATCCATCTTGTTTCCAATCAATGCACCGACACCGGCACCAACTGCTGCACCAACGCCTGCTCCGATTGCAGCTCCTTTTCCTTTACCAATCAATGCACCAACACCGGCACCAAGAGCGGCACCACCGCCACCTCCAATTAATGCACCTTTACCGGTATTGTTTATTGACGCACAACCTGTTGACAACAAAAGCGAAGCACTCAATAGTACTGCACATGCACCTTTCATAAATTTCATAATTCCTTAAGTTTTATTATTAATTATTTTTATTGATGATTTTGTTTACAAAATTAAGTAATTATTATCTAACGATCAACATCATAAACCTTATTTTCTATCAAAAAATATTCTTTACGCATATCGCCTGAATATTTTATGTATAAACTTAACTTTATTCAAACAAAATAATGATAATTGAGATTTTGTAGTTAAATTTGCATCTAAATATTTCTACTATAATGGCAAAATTTAGAAACATAACAAGGTCAGCCACATTATTGGCTCATGTAGGTGCAATTATTACCGTTACTGCATGGGGCGTATCTTTTGTTTCAACGAAGGTTTTGCTTGAAAATGGGCTTGGCCCGGCTGAAATATACATCTATCGTTTCATTTTGGCATATATAATGGTATTAATCGCTTGCCACAAACGATTATGGGCAAATTCACTACGCGACGAGTTTTTATTTATGGCATGTGGGTTGTGTGCCGGTTCAATATATTTTATTGCCGAAAACATGGCTCTGGAATACACATACGTTACTAATGTTTCACTACTCGTAACAACCTCACCCCTTATCACAACATTTTTAATGTGGATAATCTACAAAAATGAAAAACCTGGCAAAGGCACTATATTGGGGTCGATTATTGCTTTTTTAGGTGTTGCATGTGTTATTTTCAATAGTAGTTCTGATGTAAACATTAAGCCATTAGGCGACATTTTATCACTACTCGCGGCTATCAGTTGGTCAATATATAGCCTCGTTTTGAAAAAGCTCAATGCACTATATAGTGTGATGTTTATATCACGCAAAACATTCTTTTATGGTGTTTTAACCGCATTGCCATTTATGCTTTTTCAACCCGAATTATGCCCACCATCAGTTCTTCTAAAAGCCGAAGTATGGAGTAATCTATTGTTCCTTGGAGCATTTGCTTCAATGATTGCATATATTCTATGGGCTCAATCTGTAAAATATTTAGGAGCTATTAAAGCCTCTAACTACATGTATGTCTCTCCAATTATTACTCTCATTGCTTCAGTATTTTTATTAGGCGAATCTCTTTCAATTATTGGAGGTATCGGTTGTGGATTGATTCTTGGTGGTATGTGGTTGGGAGAATATCTTGAACGAAAAAATACCATAAGCGAGAACTAACATTCATATCGTTCACACCACTGCATCTTACTCCTCTTTCAAAAATTCTATTTCATCAATCAATTGACAACAAAGCATTGCAGTCAGAGGCTCATTGTTTTGATGTTCTATTTTTGCAAACGATTCTATCTCATCAACATGAGTCGGCAACAAATTAAACATCAATCGCAATGCCACATACCGCTCCATTGCCACCGTCGATTTCATCATTGCTTCGGCTAATTGCCAAGCATAGTCTTTATGACGTAATAATCTATGACACAACACATCTCCCACCTCGGCAGTTGGCACTTCCGACACCCAACGACATGCCGTTTCAAACCCAAATTTCTCACGAGGATAAATCATTGGAGCCATCAACAAACTTTCACGTGTCGATTGATTTTTCCACAACGCTTCGGCAAGAACCTCACTATTGGGAGTTTCATTTGCAATTTCTATAATTTGAGGTAAATTTAGTCCGAAAATAATACGATATTTAGCTCCATGACGACGCATATTATCGGCTACTGCTCCATTTCGCATTGCAAAAAAACGGCGTTTAACCGTCTGCATTTCATTAAACTTTGTCATATATTGCTTTTTTATGCAAAAGTAATAAAAAACACCGACTTATTTCGTTATTAGTTATAAATATCTATTGCACAATCAACTCAAAGAAAGTATCTTTGCCATGAAAAAGTTATATACAACCTCAAAATATGTTTTTATAACAAAATGAGAAACAGAGAAAACGAATCTCAAAAATCAGTCAAAACGCCAAACAATTCTTCGTTCAAACGCAAAATCGTCAAACTAATTTGGCTTTCATTTGGAGTTTTTGTCGCTGTCGCATTTATATTTCTCGTATTACTTTACAATGGAGTAATCGGATATATGCCTTCGATTGAAGATATCACAAACCCTAACGACAAATATGCATCGTTCATCTACTCGGCCGACGGAGAGGAAATGGGACGCTATTATGTGGGGTCGGGAAATCGTGAGTATTCCGACTTGGCTGAGATTCCTCCTCACATGATTCAAGCACTTGTTGCTACTGAAGACATTCGCTTTTTCGACCATTCGGGCATTGACATTAAATCACTTTTCCGAGCTGTAATAAAAACCGGACTATTAGGACAAAAAAGTGCCGGAGGGGCTTCAACTCTAACTCAACAGCTTGCCAAGCAAGTCTATACCGAAAAACCTGCCGACAACAAATTGGAACGTGCAATGCAAAAGCCGGTTGAATGGATGATTGCCCTCAAACTCGAACGGCATTATTCTAAAGATGAAATCATAAAAATGTACCTCAACCGATTTGACTTCCTTTATAATGCAGTGGGTGTAAAATCGGCTGCCCACGTATATTTTGGGAAAACACCAATGCAACTCACTATTGACGAAGCTGCAACTCTTGTGGGAATGGTAAAAAACCCATCATATTACAACCCCATAAGATATAATGAACGTACTCGTGAACGTCGCAACATGGTGCTTCATCAAATGTATCGTGCCGGATACCTTTCCAAAGCTGAAGCCGAGGTTTATAAAGAACGTCCATTGACAATCAACTATCATCGACCTCAAAGCCACAACGATGGCATTGCCCCATACTTCCGCGAAGAGCTACGTCGTTACCTCACTGCAAAAAAGCCAGAAAGAGAGAATTACATGGCTTGGGAAACAAAACAATTCAAAGTCGATTCAATTGCATGGGAAAACGACCCACTATATGGTTGGGGCGAAAAGAATGGATACGACATCTACAAAGATGGTTTAAGAATCCACACCACAATTGATTCACGCATGCAAAAATATGCCGAAGAAGCCACAACAACCCAAATGAAATCTCTCCAAAAAACATTTACAAATTCACACGACTATAAAAAATCAAAATATGCTTTATATAGCACTCACGACGGAGAAATCTCTAAAAAAGATATTGACCGATTCATAAATACCTCTATCCGACACAGTGACCGCTATCGTATAGGCAAAAAAGCCGGAAAATCTCATGAGGAAATCATGGAAGAATTTAATACTCCGGTTGATATGTTGGTATTCAGCTATGACGGTCCTCAAGAAGTTACAATGACCCCTTATGACTCCGTGCTTTATCGCAAACAATTCCTTCGCACAGGTTTCATGGCGATGGACGTAACCAATGGACATGTTAAAGCATACGTTGGTGGCATTGACTTCAAATTCTTCAAATACGACATGGTATCTACCGGTCGTCGACAAATAGGCTCTACTGCAAAACCATATCTTTATGCGGCAGCAATAGAGGAGCTTGACTTAGACCCAAACGATGCGATTAACACCTACTCTCCCGTTTGGTTTCCCAAAGGAAGTAGCATGGGAACAATGCCACTTAAAACTGCCTTAACCAAATCACACAACGGAGCATCTGCCGGATTGATGTACGAAGTGGGTCCACAACGCATGATTGACCAAATGTCAGCTCAAGGATTGACAAAAGAAAACATCAAACCCGACCAAACAATAGCTCTTGGCTCGTGTGAAATACCCCTCAAAGAAATGTGTGTGGGCTATTCTGCATTCGCCAACAAAGGATATTCATCGGCAGCAATGATGGTTACAAAAATTACCGACAGTTCCGGTAACGTGATAACTACATTTGTCCCAAAACAAACTCATGCTCTATCTAAAAACGGCTATGCTCGCATGCTCGAAACCCTCAAAAGCGTCGTATTAAATGGTACCGGTCGTGCAATTAGTTCTTTAGGTGCTGAAATGGGCGGCAAAACAGGTACTACCGACTTTAATGCCGACGGTTGGTTTATGGGATTCACTCCCAACCTCGTGTTCGGAGCTTGGGTTGGTGGCGAAGAACGCTACATACACCTTAATCGCGTGGGTGGTAGCACAGCTCTTCCTATTTGCAAATTATTTATGGGCAAAGTATATAGCGACAAAAAATTGCCTTATAAAAAAGATGCTAAATTTTATCAATTTGACGACGCTGTTGTTTATAAAGAACCACTCTTTGAGGAAACTGATTCATTAGCAACCACCGTCGAAGGTATTTTCGATTAATTACATTTTTCATAACACGAAAAAACTCCACTAACTTCGTGGAGTTTTTTTATTACGTAATCGAATCGTTGCCAAATTAGAAGTTTATATCACCAGGGGCTGAAAGAATATGAAAAACTAAATCCTTCAATAACAAATATTCATTTTGGCGGCTTCCAATTCCCTTACTTTTAGCATCAAAATCACGTATAGCCGCAACGATTTCTATCACTTGATAAGCATTGTAATTTCTCATTCCGTGCTTGAATTTTGCGAATTGAATATCCCATTTTGCCCCCACCATCGATTTCAAGTTTGCCTCTGATTTATCTTTGGTGAAATATAGAGTTAGCAAATCTGAAAAATATCCAAACAATGCCATAACCGTTACAACTGCAGGATTATTTTTTGAGTTTTGTCGAAAATATTCAATGATTTTATAAGCTCTAAGAGAATCCTTTTGTGCCAAAGCATCAATTAATTCAAAATTATTATAATCTTTGCTCACACCAATATTTCGTTCAATGCTTTCAGGCGTAATCATCGCATTTGCACCTAATATCAGAGCCAATTTATCTATCTCATTATACAATCTCGACAAATCGGTACCAATATAATCACGCAACATTTCAAGAGCCTTTGGTTCGGCATTCAATCCTTTTAATTTTATGTATGAGCCAATATTGTTAATTGCATTGCGTTCTTTAATCTTTTCCGACAGAAAAACCACTCCATTGTTTTTCTTTATTTCTGCAATCAAATCTTTTGCTTTTGCCACTGCACCACGACAACATATTACAAGAATCGTTGTTGGTGATGGTTGCGATGCGTATAAATGTAAACGATTGAGCTGGGCTGCATTTATTGCTTGAGCCTCTTTAAGAATCACAACCTGATACTCCGACATCATCGGATAACGACGACACGTATCCATTACAGTATCGACAGAGACTTCCGGAGCATACATTGTGTACATGTTAAAATCTCGTTCCTCAATAGGCAGTATTTGCTCAAAAATTTTAACAAGAGCATCAATATAATACCCCTCTTCTCCATGCAATAAATAAACAGGAGCATATTGACGTTTTGCCAACTGAGATTTAAGACTGTCAAATGTTACCGCTTCGGTTGCCATCTATATAAAATTTTGCGATGATAAAATTAATGCGTAAATTTACACAAATTTATTATCTCTGCAAAATTATAATGACATCGCTCAACCTTCCACAATACAATATCAATGTAAGGACTGCTCCCGATGGTTCGAAACAAATTTTCGACACATTACGTAGCAAATTCATCACCCTGACCCCCGAAGAATGGGTGCGACAACATTTTGTAGCATTCCTCATCAACCACAAAGGCTACCCAACCGGATTGATGGCTAACGAGGTGTCATTATCTCTTAATGGGACATCACGCCGAAGCGATACTGTAGTATATTCCTCTTCGGCACAACCTCTTGTTATTGTTGAGTACAAAGCCCCCTCGGTTAAAATCTCTCAAAAAACATTCGACCAAATAATTCGCTACAATATGGTATTCAAAGCCCCCTACCTCATTGTTTCAAACGGCATGAATCACTATTGTTGCCACATAGACCTTGAAAACCACAGCTACAAGTTTCTTCCCGACATTCCTCAATATCAAGCCCTCTAAAATCATAAAGATGAAACAAATTACATTAAATATAATATTAATCTTATTGCCCTTATTGGCTACGGCACAAAACGACTCTGTCGAAGTTGTGCGACCGGTAGCCTCGGCATGGGAAATAGGTGTTGGAGCCGCAAAGATTACCGACACATATCTATCACCATTAAAATATGACGGGCTTGAATTCAGCTTGCGATATGAACGCCGTCAGTCAATGAAATTTAACCCCAACCAATGGACTATGCAACTTGCCGCAGAAGCAGTGGTTGACAAAACTGAAAATCCTATGCGTTACGCATCAATGTGGTATGGTGGATTGGATTTATCTTGGGGCATGACTCATCGTTGGCGTTTGCCACACAATATAATCCTCTCGGTAGGTGGTAGCACCTCGCTCGATGCAGGCTGTATATACAGCACTCGCAATGGAAACAATCCTGCATCGGCAAAGGCGGCATGGACCGTGAATATCACCGGTGATATTTCATGGAGTACTCAATTTGTCAATAAAAAATTAATATTACGTTATCAACCCACACTTCCTGTTATTGGTGCATTTTTCGCACCCGAATATGGCGAGTTATATTATGAAATATCCCTCGGCAATTATGATGGATTGTGCCACTGTGCATGGTGGGGCAATTATTTCAAGATGGAAAATCGTGTAACTGCCGATTGGTATCTGAGTAGAGCAACTGCTTTGCGAATAGGTTATAATGGTAATATTCTATCAACAAAAGTGAATAACAATGTAACCCAAATGATTTCGCACTGTGTAGTTATAGGTGTTTCGGGACAATGGTTAAGTCTTGCTCCATCTCGCTCAATACAACCCGACACGCACATAATTTCTGCTATATACTAAATAATGAAGTACACATAACATGAAGAAGTTTTATTTAACATTCACAATAATACTACTCACATTAACCTCTTGTCATGAGGTAGAAGAATGGGAAAATGACCCACGAGGGAATTTTGATGCGTTGTGGACTATTCTTGATGAACATTATTGTTTCTTCAACGAGAAAAATGTAGATTGGGACAAAATTTATAATCGATATTCGGCTCGTCTTGACGACAAGATGACTCGCTTCGAACTATTCCAAGTGTGTAGCGAAATGCTCGACGAATTAAAAGACGGACACACCAATCTCATCACTCCGTTTTCAACTTCTTATTATCATCAATGGTGGAGCGACTATCCCCAAAACTACGATGAACGTTTGTGGCAAGAACATTATTTGAATTTCAACTATCGCTCCACCTGTGGCATATATTACGGCATTCTATCTCAAAACATTGGGTATATGAACTATTCAAGTTTCTCTAATACAATAGGCAACGGGAATCTTGACGAAGTGTTAGCCCACTTGCTTAGTTGCAACGGATTAATTATCGATGTTCGCAACAATGGCGGTGGTAATTTAACTAATGTTGAGACCCTTGTGGCTCGATTTATTAAACAACGCACTCTTGCCGGATATATCTCTCATAAAACAGGTCCGGGACACAATGATTTCTCATCGCCCGAACCATTCTATTATGAACCGGCCGAAGAGGGACATATACCATGGCGAAAAGGAGTTGTTGTGTTGACTAATCGCTCAACATTCAGTGCTGCCAATAATTTTGTGTCGATAATGAAATATTTGCCCAACGTAAGAATCGTCGGAGCGACAACCGGTGGTGGCAGTGGTATGCCTTATTCGTCTGAACTGCCTAATGGTTGGGGGGTGCGTTTCTCGGCATGCTCAATTCTCGATCCCAAAGGTAATGTGACTGAATTTGGCATCAACCCATCTCAAGGGTGCGAAATAGATTTAGATCCTCAAGCTGCACTTCAAGGTAAAGATTCAATGATTGACTTTGCAATCGAATTATTGAATCAAGATTGGTAATTTCCCGAAATCATTAAAGAGTTGTGTATGGTACCTCAAATTATAGCTTACCCCAACTGCCTCCGGTATAAAAGCATTGAACTTTTCCCACTACAAGAGTACCTTCAAGTTTTAGTGGAATGCGATGTGGTTCAACCGAAATCCATGCGTCCATATCGTCCGACGTTTTGGTGTCGCCATCTTGTGTAAAAGTAAAACTTATGTGATAACACTTTTGAGTGTCAGCATTATCTAACTCCACATTTTCAATCCCATGATATTTAATCGTAAGGAGTTCTTTGAACTTTCCTGAGAAAATGTTTAACTTCATTTCCTCTCCTTTTTTCATTTTATCATAGTTGATTGCTCGCATATAATAGTAAACGCTCAACATATCAACAGTTGCACCTGTTCCCGATATGATATGTTCCTTTTTCCCTCCTGAGGTTTCATCTTTATCACGTTCAATGCGAGTGCAATAGCCATAAACTTTATTGCCTGAGCGTGAATATTTCACAATATCGTGCTTGAAAACATCACCTTCATGAGCTTTCTTTTCGTAAAACATCGGTAGAAAACCTTTTTTCTTAATAACACCATTAAGAGTATCTCGCACCGTGTAATATTTGTCGGCCCAAGGTTCGGAACGAGCGGTGAGTTTGGTTATATAATTATCCCCATTATTGGTTATCGTCAATGTCGCATTTCCTGCCTGTGTATTGATAAGCCCCCATTTATACATCACCTTGTAATTCACCTTTTCATTATTAAACGTAATTTCATTGGCACATGCAAAAAGTGCCGAGAAACTTATAATTATTGACATCAAATATTTCATATCAAAGTAAATGCTTTTTTGATTCTAAATAATTTATCAATGTAAAGTTAATAACATTTATTGTATTGACAATTTTATCTCATAATCACACAATTATATTTTTTTAGAAAAATTACATATTTTACATTTTTTAACACGGGGGGGTAAAACATCAGTTTCTAATTCTTACCTTTGCACCTAATTTTGTCAATTATAGATTATCAATATTTATATATATTACTAAATAAAATTTATGAAAAAGCGTTTACTCAAATCAATGCTTGCAATAACCGGGTTAT
>CAJGDJ010000031.1 GCA_904502025.1 uncultured Muribaculaceae bacterium | reverse complement strand
TGCCGCTGCTGGTAAACGCGTACGCAAAAAAGACCTCGGTCTTATCGCTTCAACCTACGGTTATGTTTACGTAGCACAAATCGCTATGGGTGCCGACCAAGCTCAAACACTCAAAGCTATCCGCGAAGCTGAAGCATACGATGGTCCATCAATCATCATCGCTTACGCTCCATGTATCAACCACGGATTGCGTGCAGGTATGGGTAAAGCTCAACAAGAAGAAGCTAACGCAGTTGCTTGCGGTTACTGGCACTTGTGGCGTTACAACCCTGCTCTCGAAGCTGAAGGTAAAAACCCATTCACCCTCGACAGCAAAGAGCCCAACTGGGACGAATTTGAAAACTTCCTCAAAGGTGAAGTGCGTTACGCATCAGTTATGAAGCAATACCCTGAAGAAGCTGCCGAACTCTTCGCTGCTGCTAAGGAAAATGCTCAATGGCGTTACAACAACTATCGTCGCCTTGCTCAACAACAATGGGGCGTAGATCCTGAAAGCAAGTAATCATTAACTTATCTTTATAACGAAAATCCCCGAGTCGATTTGACCCGGGGATTTTTATTTGTTCAAACAATAACTTAATCGTCTTCTACAACTTCAATAGTCTCATAAGGTAGCGACGTGGTTGGTCAATTATCACACAAGCAACAAATACCACAAAAACAATCGCTATTGCCGCAAACGTAAACATTGGCAATGACAACTGCGACCACAGAAATTCTATAAAAGATTTAAGCTGTCCCCACACCAATGGATTCTTATGCACAAGATATACCGCAAACGCCGATGCCGCACAATAATTCACTATGCGATTAGAAAAGGAGATTGAACGAAACATCATAAAGAAACTTATTGATGCCAACACCACAAATGGCGAATTATAAGCGAATGCCATTTGTGACGTGCCATATAATGAGTTTATCAATATCATGGCAGTAAATAATACCCATGCTATGGTTGAATAGAACCCAAGGTTTTTAACTTTAGGAACAAACCTATATATATATCGCCCAATAAGATACATCATCACAAGATGCAAAATGGTATAGCCTGTGGGATTGAATTTTCCACCCCAAAACCAGCCGGCATATAAGTTAAATGCCACAAATGCACCAAGCCAAATGCTATACTCCTTACATGAGAGCGACTCAATCGATTTATTCAAAAACGGGGCGAGAAAGTATAAGCCTAAATAAGCCGGCACAAACCACAAATCGGTATGAGTATAAACCATAACACTTTCCGCCATTAAATCCCAACTCCACTTATCGGCAAACTTACCGGTTAGGGCAACAATCACCCCTGCAAGGGCACATATAGCAACAGAATAGAACAAACAATAAGATGTGAATCTTAAAAAGCCTTTCCATGAAGCTCTGATTCCAAAATACCCCGATATAAGCACAAAACAGTTCACACCAATAATAGATATACTCTCCACAATCAATCGCCACCAATCACGAGAACTCATTGATGCGATATCACCCAACGGTTGAGGTAAGCCAAGCGAAGCACCATCTATATGCACAATGAGTATTAACAACATACTCACTATACGAAATAATTCTATATTTGATTGACGTTTCATATAATTAATGTGTTATATGTGCATAAAATCGCGATAGATATCAAATGCTGTTTTTATGTCTTCTTCCGAGGCAATACAATCAATATGAATATCGCCTACGTTTTTCAACATTGTAAAGTTTATTTCGTTTGCCGAATCATTCTTTTTATCATGACGCATAAATTCAATTAATGCTTGATAGTCATCGCAAGTGATGTTGAATGCTCCATAATTATCATATATATATGTAGCCAATCGCGTCAATTCATTTGAAGGGAACTGCAAATGCATGTGCGACAATACCAATTCAACAACCAATCCCCATGCCACTGCATAGCCGTGTGGAATAGGCTTGTTTCGCTGCAATGCAAGCGATTCAAAAGCATGACCGGCGGTGTGTCCGAGATTAAGGGCTCGTCGTATTCCCTTTTCGGTTGGGTCTTCCTCTACTACTCGTTTTTTTACCATCACACTTTCTCGAAGCAACTGCAACATATCTTCAGCTTCAATATTGACCACATCATTAGAAAATAGTCGATTATATATATCTGCATTTGATATCAACCCATGCTTGAGCATTTCGGCATAGCCTGAAAGCAATTCTTCATTGCTCAATGTAGCAAGAAAACGAGTAGAGATAATCACAGCCTCAGCTTCACAAAACGCCCCTATTTCATTTTTGAATCCATAGAAATTTATACCGGTCTTGCCTCCAACAGCGGCATCAACGGCACTCAATAATGTTGTGGGAATATTTATAAATCTTATTCCTCGCTTAAATGTAGCTCCGGCAAAACCGCCAATATCGGTAATCACTCCTCCTCCGAGATTTATCAACATTGATTTACGAGTAGCTCCCCCCTCAACAAGTTGATTCCAAATATATGTCAACGACTCGATATTTTTATTTACATCTCCGGCATTTATTGTGATTATCGACGCATTTTCTAACACCAAAGCTCCCTCTAATTGAGGCAACACAAGTTCTCGAGTATTGGCATCTACAAGCACAAACAATTTTGAAGGATTATATTTTTCAACCAAGGCATCAAGTTGAGATGCCACATCGTTACTGAATATCAAATCTTGATGTTTCATTATATCATTTATGACATTGAAATATTAAACATTTTGAGAACTAAATGAGGTAACATCTCGGCACATTGCGTCATTGACTCAAACACAATTGCAGCACCTGCTTTTTCTAATTCTTCGCGAGGTATGGGACCCGTAGTTACTGCCACCGTAAACACTCCGGCAGCACTAGCCGACTTCACACCTAAAGGTGCATTCTCTATGGCAATCGATTGAGACGGTCGCACCCGAGCTTTCTCCATTGCTTTTATAAATGGCTCGGGATGAGGTTTGCCACACTTAACATCACGTGAGGTTACCATCATGTGGGGAGTAAACGCTCCGGGGAAATCCCGATCAAGGCGGTCAATCAATGAACGTTGCCCCGACCCCGTAACAAGCACACGACGCATATATACCTCTTTGAAGAAATCGAGCATCTGCATCGCTCCCGGCATAGGTTTTACTGATGGCATTTGAGTAAAATACGTTGCTTTGCGGGCATATAATTCTTCAATTTCTTGAGATGTGGCATCTCGATTGTATGCTCGGTTGAAAAGAATATTAAGTGTTGATGCTCCTGTGCGACCTTCATAGAGAAAAAACTCTTCACGCGTAGATTCAATTCCCAATTCCGTAGCCAAACGATGCCATGCGTCGGCATGATTTCCCATAGAATCATATAACGTACCGTCCATGTCAATAAGTGCAGCAAGAGGTTGCAAGCATTTGTAATGACGGCGACGTAGAAACGACAAAATTATATCTTCTGAAATTTCCATTATCGTTTCTTTTTATCCCGTTTCTTTTTATTATCCACCACCTCGGTCGAGTCAACTTCCGGGGCAGGAGGTGCAGGCAACAATCCCTCTTGAATAAACAATAGAGAATCGGCATGTGAAATAGTATCACCTGTTTCTTCTTCAAATCGCTCAATCTTTTGCGTTGTATTTCCCAAGTTAAGTTTTGACGAACGGTCAACACCCCGACGGAACACATTTTCAATTTGACGCAAGAGGTTTACGCGAGTTGTATCAACAATTGCCACACGTTCGGCAACCATCTTTTCTTTGAATTTGGCACGTCCCAATCTCACCTTCATGTTATCGGGATCGCCTTTCACATTTATACCAAACTTAAATGGTATTGGAGATTTCAATACCGAAACATGGTAATTGAAATTCATCGCCAAATCGTTATATCCAAGCACACCGAGTTGATATCGGTCGATGTTAAACATAAATGGGAATAATTCCATTTGAGAGTCCTTAACTAATACCTCAACCGACATTTTATCAACCATATTTTTCTTTTTATCCTTAAAGAGCAACCATTTTGATATGGTTTTGAAAGTCTCGGCATCTAAAAGCACAAGGCTATCCCCTTCAAGCTTTATTGCGGCATTAAGAGATGGCAACACCAAATTCATAGCTGTATCAACATCGACAGTTGCAGCAACATCGGCATTAATAATACCACTAATATCTTTCAGCAATGGCATTATAGTATCTACTGCCGGCATCAAATCAAGGAATCTATCAATATAGAAATCCTTTATCTCTACACCAAACCCAAAACTCATATCCTTTTTCGTTGGAGCAGAATATAACGCTGATAAATTCACGCTACCCATGTCGGTCGATGCTCGCAATTGGTCAAATCGCAACGAACCTCGATAGATTTGAACATTCCCCGACATATTATGCATCAACATATCACTATATATGATATTTTTTGCCGTTACACGCATAATTGCATCAATATTCATAGGCACAAGCAACGCCCCCGACTCCTGTGTTTCGGCTTGCTGGCTTATAACGGCTTCAAGTTGTGATTCATCTTCAATGTTTTCTAATGCTGAAGTTATCGACGATGATGAAGCAGCAACCTTTTCAGAATAAGCCGAACCAGCAAATACCGCTTCAGCAAGCTGGTTTACATCAATTGTGTCACTTCGCAAGATAAATGCCATCTTCAACGGCTGATTTCCTCGACCACTCAACGCTCGTTTGATATTACTTATTGACCCATTTACCGAGAAGTTACTGCGTCCTCCTTTATATTTCATGCTATTGAAAGCCACACTATCGGTGGTAAACTGAATATCCACATCTGATATTCTGTTTCGCAATGGGAAATATGGTGTAAATACTCTTGCACTCTTAGCGTTAATTTTCCCTCTTACGTCCCATTGATTGAGCAACGCACGTGTGCTACGATCAACACCAAAGTCAATAGTTGATATTTCACTTTCGATGCTATCCATTCTTGCACTTCGTGCTTTACGGCTCGCTCTCACTTCTCGTCGTGCCAAAGCGTATGCCGAATCATTGGAAATCGTTGGATTTTCTTTTACAATTCGTTCAAAGACAGTCTTTACTTGTGGCGACATCTTGCGACGAGGTTTAAGATGTGCCGTAATCGATATCGCACTTTCTCTTAAATTCACTCGCAATTCTTTGGTTGAAGCTCCGGCACTACCTGCATTGATTCGCAACATCAATTGGGGTACTTTTTCAAGCTCCTTAAATCGACGCAACGATGCCATACATTTAGCATCACGCAATCTCACACGCATAGTGTCGGCTTCGGAACGATAGCTCAAACGGCCCACTCTCATTGTTGCACTTATGGGATTTACTTGCGTTGAATCGATAGAGCTTGCAGTATTTGCACACCCCACTCCTGCCTTGAAATCGTTCATTCGCACGTTATAGCCATCATAGTGAAACGCACATGTATCGACTTTTACCGATGCCGTCAACAAGCTATCAACGCGATGATTGTTACGCACAAAACTTTCGCTCGTGCCTAAATTAAACTGAGCATTTCGAGCATAAACATCAATAAGCGTATCATTTGAGTGGAAATCAAAGTTTTTCACCGACATTTCCCCCTTTAATATCGCTTTATGGAAATTATTTCGGCTTAAATGACTTTGACGCAAATGGAATTGTGCATCTGCATTAAGCTCCCCTCTCAATCGACCATCAATCATTTTCACTATAAATGGTGGCAAATTCCTCAAATTCATCATACCCTTAAATTTGCCATCGACAAGTGGGTCGGTTATTATTGACGAAAGCGTAGTTGACAACGAGCAATCAACCCCCATGCCATTGAGATGCACATTATTAACCTCTACTATTGCATCATCTATATTTTCTCCCTTTAATGTAGCCTTTACGTCAGCTGTAAATTTATCAGCCTTAAGTTCCCCATAATTCAGATAACAATCCGGCACTCTCAAATTCACTTCAGCCCACGGCATTTTTTCTTTTGTGAAGCGGAATGGTTTTGACAATTGCATATCCATTTCAAATGAGGCATTTGTTGCAACATCTTTCAACAACGAAGCATATTCTTGTGGCACTCTCACCTTTATATCTTCATATTTTACGGGGTCGAGAGATAATGACAAATTATTGATTTTCATATCGTTACCAAAATCAAATTCACCATTAATATGCGAATTAATTATATCGGCCCCGGCTGTAAACTCTTTCAATGAAATAACGGTTGGAGAGGATTGATCCCACTCCAAGCCACCATTAACCACAAATGGAGACTCTTTCAAATTTATTATCCCCAACAAAGGTGAAGCTACATTACCTTGGAAATCCAATACATATTTAGGGTCGTCAACACCATTAAAATATACTGTTTTCAGATTTAACGTTATGTCAAGGCTATCGGCAAGCGAAAAATATCTTATAGGCTTTGCATCGATAATTGCAAAATGGTCGATAGAGATGCGAGGCAAAGATATTTGAGCTGTATCCTCTTCGCTTTCAGGAGTTGAAGGTGGCACGATATTATAATTGGCGGTTATACTATCAACAGCCACTAAGTTTACCATTGGCTCATGAAGTTGAATATCATATAGGCTGATTTTGCCCAATACCAATTCATGAAGATTCACACCACCTCTGAAATATTTTAATACCAAAAGACTATCTGAGTTATTCGGCAATTTTGCACGCACCGAATCCTCAATACCATTCAATGCCCGGCTCTCCATTGCCAATGAGTCTATTTCAAGAGTTATCTTAGGGAATGTTTTCCACACCGTCAATTCTACTCGTTTCACACTCACGTCGGCGTTAAGGCTTTTTGAAAGTAGTTTTTCGGTTAAAGGTGTCAACCGCTCAGGAGTTAGCACACTCACTGTTACTTGCAATAGTCCAAGTACAAGCAAGAACAATGCAACAATCGACCACATTCCGATTTTCAACAATCTTTTCCAGCCACTATTTTTTTGTTGCACGGGATTAGCTTTATTTTCTACATTTGCATTTGTACTCATACTATGTATTTATTTACTGTTGTGGACGAACTGTGATGTGAAAACAACTTTGCTTTCCTTCAAATTTGACATAGCAACGACCTTGGCTATGAAACTCAAGTATCACCTCTGACAATAAATCCGATAAATCCCCAAAAGTACGAGGATTTTCGGCAGCATCTCTAATGAATTTTGAATAACTGATGTCGAAAGTGGTTGCATACTGATGTGTTGACACTGCAACGGCATTCTTATTGCTTCGCATCAAATCTTTTATCGTTTCGGGGGTTCGCAACACGCTCGTAACTTTTATGCGATATTTACTTTGTCCACGTTCCCACAACAATTGATTAAATCTTGTGCCAATCTCTTTCAACAATTGCTCAGCTTCCGGGACTAAAAACGGATAAGAGTGTGTCAATTCATCAAGATAATATTCTTCACACGACGCAAGTTTTTTTACCGGACGCGACAAATTCCATGCCGACGACATATCGGTAATCGGCTTAATACCCATCGCCTCAGCTGCTTCAAGTTGAATGTGATTACTATCATTAAACGTTGCCGAACGGCTACCTCGAAAATGCGTTTCAAGTGGTTGTGCCACCTCTGAGTCATCTACTTCAAGGAAGTGTTCCCATCTCGCATCGGGTTTGCGATTTAATATTTCAACAGCCGCTTTAGCATCAACTTCAACGGTATCATACTCTAAATCAGAACTATCAATCGGCTCCGATTTTTCTATAGCTATATCTTTTTCATGCTCCTCGACCACTATTTCGGTTGAATCGATTGTTTCAACATCTTCTTTATCGTCGCTACAACCATTCACACTGCATCGTCCCAAAAAGAATGAAACGAGCATAGAAACCAATATAATTATTCTGTATCTTTGTTTTTCTTTTCTTCGCATAATAATCAATCATTAATACCCCACTGTTTGAACGAGTATTACACGTTGAGATTCTTTTAGACCAAGTGCTTTTGCAAGACTTTCGCCATCGAAACTACCACGAGTAACTGTACCCACTTCATTTGCTGCACACCACAAATAAATATTTTGCATCACAGCACCTGCATCAGTTCCGGCAAAAATATCATGAGCCATTAACTCTTTATCGCTCACAATAGCAATATTCAACGGAGCTTTCTTTGCATAATCTTGAGCTGCAGCATAGTCTCGAATATCTTTATCGGTTACTTGCGTTAATTTATTTTCTTTAGCCACATACAACCACGCACCCTCAGGAGTAATTACATACACTGTTATTTCTTGCTTGTTTAACGCAGTAGGAATTGTCAATTTGTCTTCACGATTAAAGCCACACGCCGCCCACAATAAATCGGCAAGCTGTTGTTCGCTCAATCGTTTATCACTTGAAAACTCACGTGTTGACTTTCTTTTCGACAAAGCCTCCATCAAAGGCATTCCGCCCGTTTTTTGGGGTGGAGGTAACGCTATATCTGCCGCAACACAATTAGAAAACGACATCATCGTTAACATAGATGCGATAATAAAATGTCTCATTAGCTATAAAATTTTGATTTAATTCGTAAAATTAACCCTTTCTACCATATTTCACAAATTTAATCACGTTAAATAATAAAAATAGAGTTTATTGGTCAAAAATAGATTAATAGATTGTTACCTGAAGACCTCTCTCATCACAAAAAATCGGATAGCAAGTTGTTGCTATCCGATTCAATAATATCTTCTAATGTAACAATTCCCTATGTTTCTACTCTCTTCACTACACCGATGCTTAACTCATAGAGCATGTAAATTGGCAGAGTTACCAACAAAAGTGTAAAAATGTCGGTAGTGGGGGTTATAATTGCAGCGATGATTGCAATGACAATTATTGCATGACGACGATAATGTTTTAATAATTCAGAATCGACAATGCCAATCTTCCCTAAAACAAATGCAACCACAGGCAACTGAAATACAACTCCCATCATCAATGTGAGCGTAGTAAATGTGGAAATATATGATGATAGCGTGATTGTATTGTTTATTTCGCTATCAACTTGATAAGTTGCTAAAAATTGGAAAGATATTGGAAATATCACGAAGTAGCTCATCAACAAACCCAAAGCAAACAACAGATACACAACAACGACAACAATCAACGAGTATCGTTTTTCATTTTCATAAAGTGCAGGCGACACAAACCGGAATAATTCAAATAAGATATAGGGCGAAGATAATAAAAACGCAAGATAGCAAGATGTGGATATATGAGTCATAAATTGAGCGGCAAGCTCGGTACTGATTAATGAAACATTATATGACTCAAAAACAAAGTTCATTCCCATCATTGCCATTAACTGTTCCACCCATCTAAATGTAATGAAATCACTTGTGTGTGGAGCCAACAAAATGTCGAATGTTTCGTCTTTGAAATAAAATATAGCAACACCTATTATCAATACAACACCGGCAATGCGAAACAACATACGGCGAAGCACCTCCAAGTGTTCGCCCATGGTCATCATACCCTCTGCCGGTTCCTGAAGATAGTCTTCGTCTAAATATTCCTCGTGTGTTCGAAAACTTTCATTCTCGGCAACTTCGTATTGTATATGACTATCCTTGCTCCGATTCATTACGAGTCGGTTGATTTTGTTGCATCAAGTCTTCTTGATTTTGTTGCTGATGGCGTGAACGCTCATATTGTTGGCGTTCTTCGGGTAATGGCTCATTCATAGCCGACTTAAAACTCCTCATTCCTTGCCCCAAACCTTTCATAAGTTCGGGAATCTTTTTACCTCCAAAAAGCAACAATGCCAATATGCACACAACTATAATTTCAGTTGTGCCAATCATACATAATATACCCATCTATGATTTAGTTTATAGTGTTGTCAACCAAATAAATCTCGCAACTGTCGAAGTTGATTTCCCAATTGCCGTTGAGAGTACTTTCCCAATTATATTTGGTAGCCATAGTGTCCCACCAATTTTGAAATTTAGTGCCGGTTTCACCAAGGTCTTTAACCAATTTTTCATACAATTCGGCATTATCGGCTGTCAAGATGCGAGCCAATTCATTCAATCCATTGCGGCGTTCAAATAAGCGTTGAATTTCATCACGCTCCGCCTCAGTTACTTGTCCTACTAATTTTTTCATAACTTCTAATATTCTTCTTTAACAACAAAAGGGTCTAAATAATCAATTTCTTTTATCTCTTTGTCGGGAAGGAATGTACCGAGAGTGCGTATTGAGGCAAGTAAATCGCGTGAGGCGTTACGCTCAATAAGAGCCACTACACACTGTTCATGTGATGGGGTGTTAATTTCGTAAGTTGTTTTGCGATTTAACCACACACATCGGCGACATTGATAAGCATCGCATTTGCGACATAGTGGCGCATGGTCGAGTCGATATAGTTGAGGATTTTTGATATCAAGACCGTTTTTCAAATCTCCTATCGAGTATTTTGCTTTACCTAAGCCGAAATCCTCATATTTATCTGCGAGATAAAACGCCGGGCATACATAGAAACGGCTATCGGGAGCAAGTGTAACAGATTCCCAACCGGCGTTACAGTTGTTCATCTTATCGAGCATCATGCGGTCGGTCAATAGGTTGAGTTGCACTGCATGATTATTCTCGTAGCAATCTTTAACTTTTGATGCTATTTCACCGAGAATTGTTTTATATTTAGCAAAATCATCATCGGTAAATGTCTCAATGTCCTTAATCACTACGTTTAGGCGGGAAACTTCTTCGAGAATAGGCAACAAACGAGAGTACCACTCAAAGAATGATGCTTTGTCGGTGCGCAAAACGTATGCGATTTCTTTATCGGCATTCAACGATTCTAAATCACTCCATGAGTCAATAACCACAACATTTGCGTTGATTGATTGAGATATTGGTTTGATTTTTACATGGTCAATTGTTTCGATTGTCGCTTCGTATTCTTTGGGAAGTTGATAATCGGGATAAACCATTTGAATCATCAAATTCTCTTTCATCGCATAGAGAATGCCGGCTTTGAGGTCGTCGAGCGAAATGAGATTTTGTTCTTTTTTGCTATTGTCGTAATGGCAATATGATACCGAAGTATCATCAAGGTGTATTATAAGATATTGTAGCATGGCGATTAGCAGATTTCGGGGGTTACACTCTTTTTATTTTGCTCAAATTCTTCTCGTTTCCCTTCCAACTCCAATTTGCGGAATAGTTTGTTCCAATAGTAGTTGTTGGCTCTCACGCGCGCTTTATGCATTTTGCATATTGCAGTGGCACGTTGATAAACCGTAGGGGTTTCGGCTGCATCATAGTTTTCACCTTGACACCATGCACAACCACTTGCCACCTCGCAATCGATACACTCTTGAGTAGATTGAGTGCAACGGTCGAGCGTGAGGAATGGACGGAGTTTATTTTTGTCGATTCCTTCATGAATATTACCGACAATCCAAGCCTTTTTATCGCGCAAAGAATATTGGGCAAAGCGAGTACATGGGTAGAAATTACCGGCTGCATCAATCGATAACATACGCCCTGCACCACACCAATTGCCATTTTCAAGCACGCAGTCCATTGGCTTTCCCATTTGCTCGGTAAAGAACGAACAAACATTCTCTTTATAGAGGTCATTATTGATAATAGCATCGGCAAGTTGCATCAATTGTTCTTCAAATAATACGTCATCACCCTCATTCCATACATCTTCAAAAACGCAATTAATATTTACCTCATGAATGTTGAGGTCAAAAAGGTGTAGTACACTCTCTTTGATATATGGAATGTCAGCACTACTAATAGTTACCTTTGTGCCTCCATTAGGGAATTGTTCTAACCAAAGAGGGATATTTTTTACCACATCTTTATATGACCCTTGCTCCTGTCCATCTCCTTTCCATATACGGTTAAGATCGTGCTTCTTCTCAGTGCCGTCAATGGTAATTCCAATTGATAAATGTTCTCGATTTTTCTTGATAAAATCTTGAACCTTATCTGTGTGGTAATTAATGCCATTTGTAGAGAAACTGAAACGATAAGAGTCAAACCAATGATGATTGCGACGATACATTTCTAATTTTATATAGTCGCAAATCTTGTCAATTAGTTCGATTTCAAGAAATGGTTCGCCTCCAATAAAATCCCATACGACAGATGCTTCTTTGAAGTCTTGTTCATTATCAAGAATATAGTCAATAGCAGCCTTAGCTACCTCCCAACTCATTCGCTCCTTCTCGTTTTTCCCCACGAGATAGCAATACTTACAAGCAAGTTGACAATCTTTAGTTACAATAAATGTGATGTTTTTTGCAACATCAGATTTCCAAGTAGTTTGATTCTCTTTAATGCTATACATTAATATCGCTTAATAAATTATTTACTTCCATATTTGCAATTATATCTACATCCAGTTTTACAACTGCTACTACAAGCACCTTTACAGCTACTTTTACAAGAAGATGGTGTATAAGACATATTTGCACGACATGAACTTCCACAAGCGGTTGTACATGTAGAACTACAACCAGAACATCCCGATGAAGAACCTGATGAACTGCCTCCATTTGGCTCGTCTGCCGGATCACACGATGTTAAAAAAGAAGGGATAGCCAATGTTGCTAAAATTGGAAGTGTTGTGGATAAACTTTTGCGAAAAAAATGTCGACGACTGATGAGGTTGTTATTTGTAGCCATAATTTATTTTATAATTTTAGAAAAGAGCTGGCAATCCTTAACTATACAAAATATAATATTCTTGGAAGCAAAGGGTTGCCAGCATTTATTGCATTCTATTACATGTTAAACCATGTATAAGGTTGGTTACTTATTTGTATATTGGCAACCAGTTCTGCAACTTCCAGAACAGGTACCTGTACATGTACTTTTGCAATGATATCGGCAACTTCCGTAGCAATCATTTTGGCAAGAGGTTTTACATGTGTAGTCGCAACCCATTGCAGTTGCTGCTTTTGACACTAATGGTGAATTTGCTAATACTACAGCACCAAGAATAGGGAGTGCTGATTTTGCTGCTTTTTTGAAGAAATCACGACGTGATTTTAATTCTTCGTTTTTCTTTGATTTCATAAGTAATTACATTTAAATGTGTTTAACAATATATTTATACAAAATTAGAAAATATGATTTATGAGGGTTGAACTTGTGTGATATTGATTGGTTGACATGTAAACTGATTGGGGACAATAGCAATCAATTCATAATGAAAAGCACGAAAAAAGGCAACCTTGAGATTTATTTTAAATATGATTATTATGTTTATAATAATTGAAATTATAATAATTGTTTTATTGGGGATATTTGGAGTTATATATAAGTCAAGATTTTAAGATTTTGTTGTTTTTTCGTGAAAAAGATTTTGAGATTTTTGTAAAATGGGTTATTTTTGCTGAAAATGATATAATTATGACTAAGGCAGAATTAAGAGCAACTTTACTAAATGAGCTAAATGCATTTCTCGATGATGATGTAATGATGCAGCGTGCCATCTATGCTTTGCGTGCATTGCGTGATGATTCTATGGGGTGTGATATATTGAGAGAACCGCCGTGCCAATATTCAATAGAAGAATTGAAACAACGCTTAATAAGAACTGAAACAGAAGCGATGTCGGGGGAAGGAGTTAACGAAGAAGAAATGAATAGTATTATTGATTCAATATTATGAAAGTATTATTTCATAAATCGGCAATTGATGATTTAATATTGGTTTATAGCTATTGTAGGAGTAAATTTGGATTGTCGGCAACAAAAAAACTACGCTCGAAAATTGACAAATCAATATCTTTATTAAAAACGCAACCATATATTGGACAGGTTGAGCCATTGTTGCTTGGTTGTACCTCTTTAGAATATCGAATGATAGTTATTCTTCCGTATCTAAAAATAATTTATTCTATTCACAATGAATATATCTATATTCACGTTGTTTGGGATGTGAGGCAAGATGAAAATAAATTGACACAATCAATTGTTAATAGGTATAATAATTTTGACGGAGGTTCAGTTTATAATGCAAATGAACCAGAAGCCGAATACTCAAAAGCAAAATAGGTTTAATCACTTGCAATGCGAGGCGATGTCTTCGGAGTATAGTGCAAAGAAATCGGTTTTTAATATGATTGAGATGCGACGCAGTGTGTTAGTGTCGAGTGAATGTTGTGCATAGATTTTATACACGTTGGTACGTGAACATGATAGTTGTCGGGCGAGCCACACTGTGGTGAGCCCTTGTTGTTTTACGGAGAGCCGAATGATTTCGCCAATGTGCATCGTTGTAGCGAGAATTGTTGCCTGAATGAACCCCTATTCGGGCGTTTATAAATGACAGACGTGGGATCCTTTACTACTTACCCCAAGTCATCAGGCTCTCGCATTGGCCCACCTCCCTAAGATAAGCAACTCAGCAGCCCACGCCAGATGCGTATATAAAACACCACAACATATCATCACGATTTGTGACAACGGTGTAAATGATGTTAATATATTACATCACGTTGGACGCATACAGTTGCTTTATCTTTAGGGAGTGATGAATTTGCGAGATTCGATGACTTAAAGATAACGCTTGTAAACGTCTAAAATAAATTATGTATCCCTCATAGCCCCTCCGGGCTGTTGAGTTGTTGCAAAATTATAGTTTATTTTCGACATCTGCAATTTTTATCAAATTTTGCAAATAAATACTTTGCAGATATTTTGCAACTTTTGCAGCTTTTATTCATCTTAATTTTGACATTATACATTATATATGTATTTTTGTAATTAAATAATCTAACAAATTCACAGCTCAAAACTTAAATTCATGAAATACAACGTTTTTATATTATGTGTTTTTTTGCTACTTTCATGCGTTAAAATCAATGCTCAATCTCCGGAAACGACACCAACTGCCGACAGTAGCTTAATCTACAACCAAGATTCTGTTCAACAACAAACAAGTATTTCACACCCGAATGTATTTGAAAACGACTTCCAAAACAAGGATAGCACCAACGGTCAAGACACTATTGTAAAAACTGGGCTAAATTTGATGACTAAAATAGAAGAGAACACTCATGTTGACTTTACAAAAGATGGATGGACTTTATTTGCAATCCTTACCTTTATAATATCGTCCATCATCAGTCTATTTACGTTTTATGCACAACAAAAAACCGAAAAACACACAAAGAATGTAAGCATAAAAGCTCAGATAGGTCAATTACACGATTTACCACGCCATTTTTATCGAAATTTAGTATGTACCATTGCAATTTTACTAAAATATCGTCATCCAAGCAATAAACGCCTGACCCTATTTAATAGTTACCCTTCTGAGGCGAATATGGAAAAACTACAAACTCTTCCCGAAGAATTTTTCTTAAATATTGATGAAGCAAACGACGAGATATTCATGATTATGCATGAGCAAAAACTTCTATTTAAGAACTATAATATCGAAGTAGCTGTAGCTTCAAAACATTTTTCACGCAAAGACATTACGGAAGAGAGCATTATCAATGACATTGATAATATACAATTTAAGCCTTTATACCTCATTAGAAGAAATTTTGAATTACATAACGCATTAGAAATATATAACAACCGTAGTTGGTTAGAAAAAAATTTTCCTAAAGCATATAAATATCTCAAACCAGAACAACAAACAAATGACAAACCTTTGAATTTTAACAAATATCTTGTAGATGTTATCTATTATTTTGTCAAGGAACACTTTGAAAAGCTAAAATTCAACACTCTAAACTCCGACGAACAACTCAATATGTATAAAGATATACTAACTGATACTAATTTTAAAGAGCACTTGACTTGTGGAGGAAAGAATGGTATTGATAGGAGTTTTGACTTTTTATTTAAAAAGCCAAGCAATGAAGTTGCAACTTATGAGTTTTTAAATTGGCTTGACGAAAAGCTATATATTAACAGCCAAAAATTTCTTATTTACTTTTTCAATCGCTATCAGAACGAAGTTCATACAAAAAAAATTTCTGAGCATCATTTATCTATAATTTTCAGCCATATAGATAGTAATTCTTTATGCGAATATTATAATATAAATCCAATATATACTGAAGTAGTAAAAAGTTATTTCGAGTTTTGGATTAACGAACACTGGGAGATAAAGTCATTAATATATAATATGCTTAAAATCGATGCTGTTTTAGAAATGCCAATAATCGGAATGATTAAACTCTAAACTAATGAATCTAATTAAAACCGAACTGTATACAATTCAAAAATAAATAAGTCAGACCTACCCTTCGCGGGCAAGTCTGACTTGAAAATGGCAAATGAATACTGACTATAAATTATGCCGTTTGTGGTGTATGGTTTGCTTCAATAAGTTCATCTACTACCCCCAATCGTCGTAGCATATCGTTGCCAAGAGCTGTTTTGTCTCTTATGTGTTCGAGCACCATTTTCACAAATGGGTCACGTTCAAATTCACCTCTCACTTGCTCAAAATCAATATCTTTACATTGAGAAGTGCCATCAATTCCAAATCCTACCTTCGACACCATTGAAAATTCTTTGCGTGCATCTTCATAAAGAAGTTTGTCGATAGCCACAACACTTTCTTGCCAACGATTCACAATTGCTACAAGATCATCGATAGTAAGCTCACTACATTCTTTACCCCACCATGTTTTGAAATTCTCGACAACCCAATTCCATTCCATGTTGTAGTAATGCAGATGCATCTCTCGCAATCGAGTATTAATCATTTCTATATCTGTAATTTCGCCAGATGCGATATCATCACACAACCTTATAATTTCACTATTAGGAGCAATTAATCCGGCAACATCAACCCATTCTCCTTCCCCTGCTGAGACTGTCGTTGATAGCAAATATGGCAACTTAGCATCATCAATCACATCTGCTCCTTTAAGCCTACTAATCACCGAATTGCCCATAAACTTATCTATGGCATAATGGTAGTATTTTATACCCTTATCCAATGCCCGAGCTTCGATAATCATTCCTTGATAGGAATAGGTTGAAGCCGTTTCGCCCGATGTCTCTTTAATGTTTCGCAACAATTTAATGCCATCAATCATCTTTGCCACCGTATAAGGACTTAAGAGATTAAAATTTATTTGGTCGAGGCGATCATGATCGGTGCGACGGTCACGACGAGGCCATTTTTTGCTATCGCGAATAGTGCCAACGCTTTTGAGATTCACCCCCGGCACAAGATATGACACTCCCGCGTTTTCCACAAGATAAGAAAACGGCAGCCGAGAGGTGTCGGGGTGTCCAACATGACGCCCCATCACAAGCGAGAATGCCCCAATATGAGCAGGCCACAACAAATATGAATCACTGGTAGTTTTTGAGCCTCGCTCTACAATGCCCTGATGAATTGGTCCGAGTTTATACATGTGATTGCTTTGATTTGAGCCGGACCCGGCATTGAGAAACGAGAACATTCCGGCAATCAACAAACTTGATTTGTGAGTTGACACCGTATAGGGCCCTGCAAACACCGATGCAGCCTCGCCATTTTCACACGTACAATTCGCAAAAAACAATGAATCGTGAGCCGAAAACAATCGAGCCATACGCACCCCTTGTCCAACAAACGAACGAATTACTACAGCCCCTTCATCAACCTCTGCTCCTGACATAAAGATAAAATCTTTCGCCACTACATTTACACCCACTTTTACCGGTGCTGCTTGCGTTGATGCAATCGTGCCGTTGACAAGCCTTGAAACGCTATCAATTCGAGCATATTCGCCAATCTTCACATCTTCAATTATGCCACTATTTACAATTACCGATTTCGCACCAATATATCCTCGTTCAGAACGTTGCAATCTGGCATAATCATATATTATTTTCCGCAAAGAAGCAACGACCTGGGGTTTGTGTCGATACATTGCAATAAAGTAGGCCACTTGAGCCGACAATCTATCATATATCGGGACTTCCCGTCCACCGGATTCATTCAGCACCGAAACCTCTACGCCATTACCATAGGACGATTCACCGGTGGCATTTATGCGATTCACATTTTCTATAAACACACCATCTGCGATATCATAATTAGCAATATAGTTCGCAACCTTAGCAATATACACATTATTACCTATTGAGCAATTATGAATCGTTGCATCATAAATGCCACTTTGACGCACCACATTGCGTTCACAACAAAAAGTTTTGCCTGTTGAACCAAGGCGAACAATACCTGAAAACGTTACATTACGATAATGTTGTGGATTAAAGTCGCCCGAAACTTCAATGCGACCCCATGTTTCACTCACACAACCTTGCGACTTGAGCATTCGTATCTCTGTCGCAGTGAGTTTGCGATAATTCTTCATTCTGTTACACTTTTACAATAAAGGTTATAATTATTTGGTTATGAGCTGGAGCATTTAAGCTCCAAGGTAGTGGATATTGGGAACATTAGCGAATAGCAAACCTATTACGACTCGCTATCCCAATCTTCTTGATCGTATGTTTGAAAAAGGAAGTCGTTATAAGGAAAACGTGAAAGATGAATTTCCTTAGCCTTTGCATAAACTTTTTCTTTCAATTCATCAATATTTATTTGTTTCTTAGCCGAGATAAACACACAATTATCGTGCATTTTGCTCATCCATGTAGTTTTAAGCTCATCAAGCGAAATATTTTCGCGAATGCGAGGCGTTAGATCATCTTCATCTTTAGGTGTATATGTAAACGCATCAACCTTATTGAATACCATAATCATTGGCTTGTCGGCACTATCGCAAATTTCTTGCAAAGTCTTATTTACGACCTCAACTTGTTCTTCAAATTGAGGGTGGCTTATATCAACCACATGAAGCAGCACATCAGCCTCTCGCACCTCATCGAGTGTTGATTTGAACGATTCAACCAAGTGAGTAGGCAACTTGCGAATAAACCCTACTGTGTCGGTCAACAAGAATGGTAGATTTTCGATAATCACCTTACGCACAGTTGTGTCGAGCGTTGCAAACAATTTGTTTTCGGCAAACACATCACTCTTGCTCAATAGGTTCATCAATGTAGATTTTCCCACGTTAGTATATCCCACAAGAGCCACGCGAGTGAGTTTGCCACGATTTTTGCGTTGGATTGACTTTTGCTTATCAATATTTTTGAGTTCGGCTTTCAATCGAGCAATTTTATCAAGAATGATACGACGGTCGGTTTCAATCTGTGTTTCACCGGGACCACGCATACCGATACCCCCACGTTGACGTTCCAAATGAGTCCACATGCGAGTCAATCGAGGCAATAGGTATTGATATTGAGCCAATTCAACCTGCGTTTTAGCATTGGCGGTTTGTGCTCGTTTGGCAAAAATGTCAAGGATAAGACTTGTACGGTCGAGAATTTTCACTTGAAGTTCACGTTCAATTATCGACACCTGCTTGGTTGATAGGTCATCGTCGAAGATAACCATACCCACCTCATTATCTATCACAAATTGTTTTATCTCCTCAAGTTTACCTTTCCCCACAAAAGTCGCAGTGTTAGGGTGGTCGAGACGTTGAAGAAATTTTTTCACAGTAACTGCACCGGCAGTATCGGCAAGAAAAGCCAACTCGTCGAGATACTCATTTGCCTTTGCCTCTCCTTGTTGCGGAGTAATCAACCCCACAAGTACAGCCTTTTCGCTTGTTTCTTTACTTAAAATTAAATCTTTCATCTTGAGGGCAAAGATAGCGATAATTCTTCACAACACACCATTCTTTGAGTCACAAAGTTCACAAATCACACTCATATAATATATAATTGTGATTGCTTTTCGATTTTTTGCAAAAAAATCCCAAACAATAGGTTAATATAAATGAAACAATTGTAGATTTTTGTATTATCTTTGCCTTTGACTTTAATTGGATAGCATATTATGAAATATTTTTTGTCGGTGGGTGAAGATACCCAATCAACCCAATTGGAAGTTCAATTTGAATATATCAATTCAATTATTGAACATCATCGATCATTGTCAATCACAATGGTCAATACAGAAATTTTATGCACTAATTGGGAGATAGGACAATATATCTCTGCACAATTAAAATCGGCACGATGGGGAGCAAAAATTGTCAGTGCGTTAGCTGATTACTTAAAACAACAAAATCCTAAACGAAGAGGATATAGCAAACGAAATTTATACAATATGGTTAAATTTTACGAACTATACTCCGACTCTCATTTCATTAATCTTACAAAATCATTAAATCTTAATGAATTTGTGCAGTTACCAACTGCACAAATTGAACTCGACAAAAATGTGCAGTTATCAACTGCACAAACTCCCAATCAAGAAATGGCTAAAATGCCAAAAATCCTCTCTATTACAACATTTACAAATCATATTGAAATCATCAATAGATGTCGAAATTTTGATGAACGTATATTCTACATGTTATACGCAGCACAACAACGTCTCAACTCTGAAGAACTCCGAAGATGTATCGTAAATCAAACTTTTTCATCTTTAATGGATAAAGATAAAATGCTATCTCCAAAACTTTTAACCCAATATCCTAGCACTGAGTTTATATTAAAAGATAAAACTTTTATTGATTTTTTAAATCTTCCTAAAAAACACAACGAGCGCCACATCCACAAGGGTTTACTAAATCACATGAAAGAATTTATCCTTGAACTGGGCAAAGATTTTTTGTTTGTTGATAGTGAATATGGAGTACAAGTAGGGGGATCTACTAAACGTATAGATTTATTATTTTTCCATAGGGCATTACAATGTTTAGTCGCTGTTGAATTAAAAGCTGTAGATTTCCAACCCGAATTTATTGGGAAAATGGATATGTATTTAGAAGCCCTTGACAGAGATGTAAAACACGATAATGAAAATCCCAGCATAGGTATTATACTATGTCCATCAGCCGATCGTAGCATGGTTGAATATACCTTAAGTCGTTCATTAAGTCCTACATTGGTTGCAGAATATCGACGAAGATTAATACCTCAAGATGTAATGAGAAAATCTCTTGAGGAATATTGTTCATTTCTAAAAGATCTTAATACCAAGAAATCCTAATTTTATTGATTGAAAAAAATATATTATGAAATATTTCTTGTCGGTGGGTGAAGCTTCGGGCGATATACATGCTGCCGAACTAATTAAAGAGCTGAAAAAAGTTGATACCAACGCTCAATTTGTGTATCTTGGTGGCGACCTTATGCGTGAGGCTGCCGGATGTGAACCGGTGGTAGATTATCGCGATATGGCCTATATGGGATTTAGCGAAGTGTTGCGAAACCTCGACAAAGTATTTGGCAATCTTCGTCGAGCCAAAGAGGCTTTGCGTCAATCTTGTCCCGATGCTTTAATTCTTATCGATTATCCGAGTTTTAACCTCAAACTCGCCAAAGCAGCTCACCAATTAGGAATCCCCGTTTTTTATTACATATCCCCAAAGGTGTGGGCATGGAAAGAATATCGCGTTAAGGATATAAAAAAATACGTAACCAAACTATATTCTATCCTACCCTTTGAGGTTGAATTTTTCAAGAAACACAATTATGATGTAACATACGTAGGGAATCCCTCGGTTGAAGAGATCGAGCAACGCATGACCTCGCTCCCCTCAGTTGATGATTTTATAAATCAACATAATTTGGAGGCTCGCCCTATCCTTGCACTTGTTCCCGGCTCTCGTCGTGGCGAAATTCGCAACAACCTCCCCATCATGATTGAGGTTGCTAAACGCTTCCCTCAATACCAGGCCGTTATAGCAGGAGCTCCGGGCATTGATGCCTCAATATATTCAGGCATGAGCAAACTCCCGGTAGTTACAGGTGTTACATTTGAACTTATGAGCGTTGCACAAGCAGCCCTCGTAACATCGGGAACAGCAACTCTTGAAGCAGCATTACTTCACACACCTCAAGTTGTATGCTATCGTGCCAATGGGTCAAAATTCTCATACAATCTATTCAAGCACATATTGAAAATCCCATTTGTATCGCTCCCTAATCTTATTGCTAATCGAGAAATTGTGAAAGAAATGCTTTTGCACTATTGCGAACACGAAGGAGTTGCTCTTGAATTAAGCAAAGTGATACCCGGAGGAGAATTGCACGAAACTCAACAAACCGACTATGCCTACATGCGTTCTCGCCTCGGCTCCAACAAAGCCGCCGAAACAACTGCAAAACTTGTCTATAAAAAATTATCCAAATGAACAATATAGGATCAATCGAAGCGGTTAACTCAGGTAATTTCTTTGTGATAAAATAGCGATACTTATAACTAAAAATGTTAACCACAGTGTAAACTACAATATGAACGAAGCAATAAACTCATTGAAAGGTAAGGAGAGAGTTAGAGTATTATTTGTGTGCTTGGGTAATATTTGTCGTTCTCCGGCTGCCGACGGCATTATGCATGCTATTGTAGCAGAGCATCACGATGAGGCACGTTGGAAAATTGACTCAGCCGGAACAGGTGGCTACCATATTGGAGATCTTCCTGATAGTCGCATGCGTATTCATGCTCGCCGTCGTGGCTTGGAATTAAATCATATTTGCCGACAAGTGCGTGTGGCTGATTTTGACGATTTCGACCTCATTATACCAATGGACGCAAGCAATGAATCAAACCTACGTCGCATTGCTCCAACGACCGAACATGAGACAAAAATCATACCTATGGCAAAATTTATTAATATGTCGTTACGTTATGATTATATCCCCGACCCCTATTATGAAGGAGCCGAAGGGTTTGAATTGGTGCTCGATTTGCTTCAAAACGGCTGTGCCAACCTCTATGATATAGTTTCAAAAACGATTAAATAACTTATGCGTAAAATAACCTTTTTTCTACTTCTCGCAATGACATTTATTGCCAATGCCAAAACTACCGTAATTTGGGAAAACCTTGGCAACAACAAAGACGCTTCGGGCGAAAATTTCTATATTCAACGATTTACCATTAAAGGCAACATCGACAAAATAAACCGATTGTGTTTTAATCAGTTTGCCCGACAAATGAAGCCTCTTAACAGTGTCGACTCGGTTGTGGAAATAGTTCCCGGTTATTACTATCTCACATCGCCACAATTTGGTTCAAAAGCCGATAGTGTAGTGATTGACATTCGCGTTAAAGGAACTCTCGCTGCCATTTGTTATGCTCCTGACGGTATTCACACTGTTGACTCTCGCGGTCTCACATCAAGCGTAAAATACACTCGCCGTTCTATCATCGAACGTCCCAATCAATGGAGCATCGAAGGGAAAGATCGCATGCCATACGGCGATGACATTTATCGCATCAACGAATCGCTCGTTTGTAACGACCCTATCAGTATTTATGATGTAATACCATCATTCAAAAGTGTTAAACTTATTGGGGGCAATTATGAAGGCAACGGCGAAGTGAAATCACAACCCATCTCACACGAAAACCCCGAATTTTATCGCATTACAATTTCTACTGATAACGTATTGATTGAATACGCATCAGAGAAAGCATTAAATATAGCAAATCGAGTTCTCACAACTCACAACTATATCCCAGGCGACGGCACTCCTCTACCTTGTGCTGTGATTGAGGACTATCCCGACCTTCCCTATCGTGCTATAATGATTGACATTGCTCGCAATTTCCAACGTGTGAGTGATATGCAAACAATCGTTCAAATGCTCGCTCGTTATCGCCTTAATACCCTTCATTTCCATTTTTGCGATGATGAAGCATGGCGATTGGAAATTCCGGGGTTACCTGAGCTTACCAACGTTGGAGCACGTCGTGGCTATACACTTGACGAGCGAAATCACCTTGTACAGATATTTGCCGGCAACGGCGATCCAAATACAGCCGAAGGCACTGCAAACGGATATATCTCACGCGATGAGTTTATCAACTTTCTCCGTTACTGTAAAGAATATGGCATCGATGTTGTTCCCGAAATAGAATCGCCCGGACATGCTCGTGCAGCCATAAAATCAATGGAGGCACGCTATCGCAACACCGGCGATGCCACTTATCGCCTCATTGAAGATGGTGATACATCACGCTACACCTCGGCACAAGCATTTCACGACAATGTAATGAATCCCGCTCTCCCCGGACCTTATAAATTTATGGAAAAGGTGATTGACGAACTCATTACCATGTATCGCGAAGCAGGGGCTACACTCACTGCCATTCATATTGGAGGCGATGAAGTGCCTCGCGGTGCTTGGAACGGATCAAAAGCCGCACAGGAATTAATCAACACAAAAAAACTTGATGGCGAAAAAGGGCTACACGCATATTTTGTGCGTCAACTGGCAAAGATTCTATCCCAACGTGGCATAAAGATGAACGGCTGGCAAGAAATTGCCGTAGGACACACACCCGAATACAATGCCGAAATTGCACCATTGGTGGGTGGTGTGAACTGCTGGAGTACACTCCCATCACACGGGCATGGAGGTGTTACTCGCGAAGCTGTAAATGCCGGATACCCTATCATATTGAGCAATGTGAATCATTTTTATCTCGATATGATGTATAATTACCACCCATTAGAAAAAGGATTAAATTGGGGCGGCACTGTTGATGAATTCAACTCTCTTGCCGGTTACCCTGCTCAATTATGCCCCACCGATGAAACTACCAAAGGTCGCATTGTAGGTATCAGTGGACAAGTGTTTGCCGAAACCATGCGTTCATTTCCTCAACTTCAGTCATTTCTACTACCTAAAATGCTTGGGCTTGCCGAACGTGCATGGAACAACTCAGCAACTTATACACCGGCTCAATTCAACAATATTATATGCAACAAAGAGTTACCTCGATTAGCGGTGCGTGGTTGGAATTTCCACCTTCGCCAACCCGGCATAATCGTTGAAAACGGAATGGTAAAAATGAACTCACCCTACCCGGGTGCTGTGATACGTTATACTATTGATGGTAGCGAGCCAACGCTCAAATCGCCCATTTATACCGAGCCATTCACTGCCAAAGCATCTCAAATTCGTGCTCGGCTATACTACCTTGGTCAACAAAGCGTAACAACAATCCTGAACAAATAAGGAATTTTCAAATAGCGATAAAAATCCATTCAAAAAGCATTGTCATATAGAAAATTATGCTTACCTTTGCACGCTAATTGGGGCGTTGTGTGCCTCA
>CAJGDJ010000030.1 GCA_904502025.1 uncultured Muribaculaceae bacterium | reverse complement strand
TGCAGAAGCTCAATATAACGTATCTCCAGGTTGTCGTATCAACATTTGCCAACTTGGCGAAGGTATGACATTCGAAGGCATGCGCAAACTTTGGAGCGTTCCTGAAACAGGTCTTGGTGAAACATCTGACGGTGGTACTCGCATCCACAATATCGACATCGTTGTTGAAGAAGACGAAAATGGAAAACAAGGTGCTTACATTTTGACATACAAAAACTACAATGGTATCGGTCTTTACTGTGTTGCTGAACCTGGATTCAACGACACTTGGGAAGATGGTGACGGCGTAGAAAGCATCGAAGCTGCAAACAACGAAGGCAATGCAGTTTATTACAACCTCCAAGGTGTAAAAGTTGCTAATCCTGAAAATGGCCTCTTCATCAAGAAACAAGGTAGCGTAGCTTCTAAAGTTCTTGTTAAATAATAAAACAACAACCTAATATACTCAGCGAGCAGTCCTAATGGATTGCTCGCTTTTTTGTTATAGTGTCCATAGTTGTTTTAGACACTATAGAAATCCGCCCTCTTTTTTGCATTTTTTTTGCAAAAATAGGCTTGATAATTGTGATTTAGACCAATTTTCTTTTCGCTGTGAAAATATTTTTATAAATTCGCATAATGGATAGTAGGCTCAAAACTGTTTTGAGCCATATTTTGATAATAACAATAAATAAATACGAAAACGAAAAATGAACAAAAAAGCATTTAGATTAGTCATTGTGTCATTTGCTGTGATTACATTGTCGGCATTGGCATCATGTGGGGGCAAACAACAGCCGCAACAAGCTCCGGCTCCCGAAATTGCTACAATTACAGTAGCAACCGGCAATTCAGAACTCAATCGCACTTATCCGGCTACAATCAAAGGCAAAGCCGATATTGACATTCGTCCACAAGTAACCGGTTTTATCACAAAAGTGCATGTAGATGAAGGACAAAAAGTGAGAAAGGGACAACTATTATTCACTCTCGACCAAGTTCAATATCAAGCTGCAGTCGATCAAGCACAAGCTGCAGTAAAGGTTGCCGAAACTGCTGTTGCAACAGCACAACTGACTACCAACAACAAGAAATCGCTTTTTGAAAAAAACATCATCAGCGAATACGAATATAAACTCTCTGAGAATTCACTTGCACAAGCCGAAGCCCAATTGGCACAAGCAAATGCAAATCTTGTAAATGCTCGCAAGAACCTATCATACACAATGGTAACTGCCCCAAGCAATGGCGTTGTTGGCTCAATTCCTAATCGAGTTGGTGCACTTGCATCACCATCAATGGCTCAGCCACTTACTACAGTGAGCGACAACAGCCAAATATATGCTTATTTTTCTTTAACCGAAAAAGATATTCTCAGATTGACCAACAATGGAGCAATCTCTCTTGATGAAGCAATTGCAGCAATGCCGGCTGTAAAACTTCGCCTTGCCGATGGCAACCTATACGGATTATCAGGAAAAATCGCTACCGTATCGGGGGTGATTGATCAAAACACCGGAGCTGCATCAGTTAGAGCCGCATTTGACAACCCTGCCGGAATGCTTCGCAGTGGTAGCACTGGGGCGGTTGTAATCCCTTATACTGAAAACGATGTTGTCATCATTCCACAAAAAGCCACATTTGAAATTCAAGACAAGAAATATGTATATCTTGTCAATGACTCAAATAAAACCGAAAGCTATCCTATCGAAGTGTTTGAAATCAATGACGGGTTAGAATATATCGTAACCAATGGACTTAAAGCCGGAGATAAAATCGTAATCGAAGGGGTAGGCACGACTGTTAAAGATGGCCTTACAATCAAACCAATCGACAAAACTGCAAATAAATAATTTACGAACTTATTGAACCTTTAATTATCAGCAATTAATCGCTTATGAAACTTGATAATTTCATTAATCGTCCGGTTCTATCGACGGTTATATCAATATTCATTGTGTTGCTTGGGATTATCGGCTTGTTTGCTCTCCCAATCACACAATATCCCGACATTGCACCTCCTACAATTCAAGTGCAAACAACCTATACCGGAGCTAATGCCCAAACCGTGCTAAACTCGGTTGTTGCACCACTTGAAGAGCAAATCAACGGTGCTCAAAACATGACCTATATGACATCGTCGGCGTCTAACACAGGTGCCGCTACAATTAACGTATATTTTGAACAAGGTTATGACCCCGACATGGCTGCCGTTGACGTTCAAAACCGTGTGGCAAAGGCACAAGGGTTGCTCCCTGCCGAAGTAACAAAGGTGGGGGTCATTACTCAAAAACGCCAAACTTCTACTTTGATGGCGATAAGCCTTTATGCCGAAGATAGCACTTATTCAACCGAATTTGTGGAGAACTATCTTAAAATCAACATCATTCCTCAAATTCAACGTATTTCGGGTGTGGGTGATGCAATGGTGCTCGGTGCTAATTACTCTATGCGTATTTGGCTCAAACCAGATGTTATGGCTCAATATGGTTTGATGCCATCGGACGTTTCGGCTATTCTTGCCGAACAAAACATCGAGGCTGCACCAGGTCAATTTGGTGAACGTGGCGAACAAAGTTTCCAATATATCATGAAATATAAAGGACGCTTGGTTACCCCCGAAGAGTTTGAAGATATCGTAATCAAAGCTACTCCCGATGGCGAAGTCCTATATCTCAAAGATATCGCTGACGTGGAATTAGGTCGCGAAGTTTATAGTTTCGAAAGTGAGCTCAATGGTAAAACTGCGGCAACTGCGATGATTTACCAAACTCCCGGATCAAATGCAACTGAAATTATCAAAAACATCGTTGCCTATGTTGACAATGCAAAAAAAGAACTTCCCAAAGGGTTGGATATCGCTATTCCGATGAACACAAACGACTTCCTTGAAGCGTCGATTCATGAGGTGTTAAAGACTTTGCTTGAAGCATTTGTGCTCGTGTTTATCGTGGTATATATCTTCCTTCAAGATATTCGTTCTACAATTATCCCAGCTATCGCAATTCCAGTGGCCCTTATCGGTACATTCTTTGTAATGAACCTCATTGGCTTCTCAATCAACTTGATTACCCTTTCAGCATTAGTTCTGGCAATCGCGATTGTAGTCGATGACGCCATTGTGGTGGTGGAAGCCGTGCATGCCAAACTCGATGTTGGGTATCAATCGGCCCGCCGTGCATCAATCGATGCTATGGGTGAAATTGCAAGTGCATTGATTTCAATCACACTTGTTATGATGCTCGTGTTTATCCCTGTGTCATTTATGCCTGGCACAAGCGGTGTATTCTACAAGCAATTTGGTATCACAATGGCTATCTCTATTGCATTCTCGGCAGTAAACGCTTTGACACTCTCTCCTGCCCTTTGTGCACTATTCCTCAAACCTCATGGAAACCACGAGGATAAGAAAACAAATTTTGTTGACAGATTCCACACCGCATTCAATACTGCCTACGACAGTATGCTCGAAAAATATAAAGGTGTGATTAAATTCTTCATCAAAGCAAAAGCCTTATCGCTCGCTATTGTTGCTGTTGTTATCGCAGTACTTGTGTGGTTAATGGGTTCTACTCCAACAGCCCTCGTTCCTAATGAAGACACAGGCACAATCTTTGCCGTAGTGGATATGCCTCCCGCAACTTCGCAAGAACGCACAGGCGAATTACTTGCCGAACTCGATGAAATCATTGCTTCTATACCGGCTGTAGAAACTCGCGTATTGGTTAATGGTTATAGTTTCGTAGCAGGCCAAGGTTCAACCTATGGTACATTTATTATTAAGTTGAAAAATTGGGAAGAACGCTCCGAAGAGGAAAGTTCAGATAAGATTATCCAACAACTCAACGGCATGGTGAAACAAAAAATCAAAGATGGACGCGTGATGCTCTTTGCTCCACCTATGATTTCGGGATATTCGGTTACTAACGGTTTTGAGTTGCAACTTCAAGACAAAACCGGTGGCGACATCAATAAATTCTATGAAATTGCGACTAACTTCCTCGCCGAATTGAACAAATGCCCTGAAATTCAAATGGCATATACCACTTTCAACCCTTCATTCCCTCAATACATGGTGGATATTGATGTGGCAAAAGTGAAACAAGCAGGATTGAGTCCTCAAACAATTTTGAGCACTCTGCAAGGGTATTATGGTGGTATGTATGTGTCAAACTTCAACCGATTTGGCAAACTTTATCGTGTGATGATGCAAGCGACGCCCGAAACTCGTGTGTCGCCCGAAACACTCAATAGTATTAAGGTTCGCAACGGCAACGAAATGGCTCCTATCACTAACTTCATTTCGCTCCGACGCGTATATGGACCCGACTTATTAAACCGTTTCAACCTCTTTACCTCAATATCGGTATCAGGTACTCCTAACCCAGGTTATTCATCGGGAGAAGCGATTGCCGCTATCGAACGTACTGCAGCTCAATATTTGCCACAAGGTTACGGGTACGAATTTGCGGGTATGACTCGTGAAGAAGCTGGTTCTTCATCGGGTAGTGCAACAGCAATTATCTTCGGTTTGTGTTTCTTGTTTGTATATCTCTTGTTGAGTGCACAATACGAAAGTTATATTCTCCCATTAGGGGTTATCCTCTCTATTCCATTTGGATTGATGGGCACATTCATCTTTGCAAAGATTGGGGATATTTCCAACAACGTATATTTGCAAATCGCATTGATTATGCTTATCGGTTTGTTAGCTAAAAATGCTATCTTGATTATTGAGTTTGCTGTTGAACGCCGTCGCACAGGCATGAGTATCGCAAATGCAGCCGTTGCAGGTGCTGCAGCTCGTTTGCGTCCTATCTTGATGACTTCGTTGGCTTTAATTATCGGTCTATTGCCAATGATGCTCGCCACAGGTGTAGGTGCGAATGGTAACAATGCTCTCGGTGCTGGTTCGATTGGTGGTATGTTAATTGGTATGATTCTACAAGTGTTCATCGTCCCTGCATTGTTTGTAATTTTCCAAACAATTCAAGAAAAGTTCACTCCTATCAAGTGGAACGACACCAACAATGCTGGTGTCGCATCAGAGTTGGAACAATATTCACGCAACTAAACATTGTATATTATTATGACAACTAAAATGAAACATTGCACAACCATAGCTCTCAGCATCACAATGCTGAGCAGCTGTGGAATATATAAAAAATATGAAACTCCTACCGAGGACAGTGCCCTTATTGCCGAATATGCCAAAGCTCAAGAAAGAGAAATTGACTCAACTACATTTGGCAATCTTAGTTGGCAAGAGGTGTTTACCGACCCTGTTCTCGTTGACTTGATTAATCAAGCCCTCGAAAACAATGTGAACCTACAAAATGCAAAACTCAATGTAGATATAGCCCAAGCTCAACTCAAAGGTGCAAAATTGAGTTATCTCCCATCATTGGCATTGGCACCAAATGGAGGTTATGCATCGTTTGCCGGTAGTGATTTCATCGGCACATACCAAATTCCGTTGGCTGTGAGTTGGGAGATTGATATTTTTGGCAAACTTCTCAACAACAAACGAAGTGCTGAAGCAACTGTTGAACAAACAAAAGCTTATAATCAAGCCGTACGCTCACAAATCATTGGTGGCGTAGCCAACTGCTATTACACTATCGCAACTCTTCAACGACAAATTGAGCTGAACAAAGAGACTGCTCGCTTATGGGCTGAAAGTATTGAGGTGATGAAAAACCTTAAACTCGATGGACGACTTAACGAAGCGGCAATCGTGCAAAGCACTGCAAGTTACTACAACCTTTTGGCTTCAATCACCGACCTCGAAGTGTCGCTCAACGAGACCAACAACACAATGTCGTTATTACTAAATGTGTTGCCACAAAAATGGAGTGTATCATCGCAAGCAACATTAACAATGCCTAATATCGTGAGAGCAGGTGTGCCTATGACTGAATTGGCTGCTCGTCCCGATGTGCGTGCTGCCGAAATGGACTTAGCAAAGGCTTATTATGCTACAAATCTTGCTCGTGCTGCATTCTACCCCAACCTAACAATTTCGGCTAACGGTGGTTTTACTAATAGCTTCGGTTCGGTGGTTATGAACCCTGGCGACTGGTTTATTCAACTTGCAGGGTCGTTAACTGCTCCTATCTTCTCTCGTGGCAAAAACATTGCTACTCTCGAAGCATCAAAGGCAGCTCAACAACAAGCATTAAACAACTTTGAATACTCATTGTTGAATGCAAGTGCCGAGGTGAGCGATGCGATGTTGGTATGCCAAAAAAGCGATGAAAAGGTAGGACTATTGAATACCCAAGTAGAAAACCTCGAAAAATCGGTTGAATATACCCAAGAATTATTGACATTGGGCACATCGACCTATCTCGAAGTTCTCACAGCTCAACAAAACCTCTTGGCTACACAAATGTCGCAATTAGCATGTGAGCACACCAAAACACAAGCCGTGATTAATCTCTACCAATCACTCGGTGGTGGTAGATAATAAATTGTATAATACCTTAAATTGAAGAAATTATGATAAGCCCATTAGCTCACGTTGACCCATCGGCAAAAATCGGTGAAAACGTAATAATCCACCCTTTCGCCTATATCGACAAAAATGTTGAGATAGGAGATGGTTGCGAAATCATGCCCTATACAAGCATCATTCGAGGCACTCGCATGGGACGCAATAACAAAGTGTATCAAGGCACAATAATCGGTGCCGACCCACAAGATTTCCGTTGGAAAGGGGAAGACACCTATTGCTATATCGGCGATAATACTGTGATACGTGAACACGTAATTATCAACCGTGGCATCTATTCAAGCGGTGGCACTCGCATTGGCGACGACTGCTTCATTATGGCAGAATCTCACATCGGACACGACACTGTGATTAAAGGCAAATGCGTCATAGGCAACAGTGTATTGATTGCCGGCGATGTAGAAGTTGATGAATGTTCAATCCTTTCAAGTTGCTCAATTCTTCACGAGAAGAGCAAAGTGGGACGTTGGGTATTGATTAAGGGTGGTTGCCGCATCAATGGCAATGTGCCTCCATTCACAATCTTCGCTCACAACCCTGTAAGTTACTTTGGCATCAACGCTGTGGTGATGCGTAAGCATGGCTACACCGAGGAGCAAATCGACGATATCGCAAAATGCTATCGCCATGTATATCAAAGTGGCACATCGGTGTTCAACGCTGTTCGTCGCATTGAAGCCGATGTCCCTGAAAGCGAAGTGCGTCAAGAGGTTATTGACTTCATAAACGCCAACGACATGAAAATCGTCGCCCTCCCCATCAGCACAGTAGATTAACTTAGAATAGTAGATATTATCAGAGTGGACTCATTTAGTTATGAATCCACTCTTTTTTGTTTGAAATAATTTGTAACTTTGTGATATGATTTTACAGCGACTTGCAATAGATAATTTTAAGAATATCGCTCAGGCACGATTGGAGTTTTCGCCAAAGGCCAACTGTCTTTTGGGTAATAATGGCATGGGAAAGAGTAATTTGCTTGATGCGATCTATTACATGAGCTTTTGCAAAAGTTTTAATGGTGTGCAAGATTCAATGCTAATTAAATGCGAAGAATCGTTTTGTATCGTCAATGCTTCATATCTGCGTCGTAATATAGAGGAGGATTTGTCGCTTGGAATGAATCGCAACAAAAGAAAAACACTCAAACGCAAGGGTAAAGAGTATCAGCGATTGAGTCAACACATCGGATTATTTCCCCTCGTTATCATTGCACCAAATGACATTGACCTAATACGTGGAAATAGCGATGAACGTCGCAGATTTATCGATATGATTATCTCGCAAAGCGACCACAATTATCTCGACCAACTCATTCGCTACAATAAAGCTCTCGAACAACGCAACAAGTTGCTTCGTGATGGGTGTGTTGACCATAATCTATATATGGCAATAGAATTGAACATGGCAATGAGTGCCGAATACATTAATCGCCAACGCAAAGAGTGGATTGAACGCCTCTCAATCATCTTCAATCGCTACTACAATGCTATTGCTGGCGATGGAGAGCCGGTGAAGTTGAATTATGAAAGTCAACTCAACGAATCGAGCATCACTCTTGAATCACTCTTTGATGGTTGTCGCCGTCATGACGAAATCGTAAAACACACCTCTGTGGGTATTCATCGCGACGATATCGATATGACAATTTCTAACATGCCAATTAAACGTATTGGTTCGCAAGGTCAATGCAAAACATATACCATCGCCCTACGATTGGCCCAATATGAACTATTAAGTGAAGCCACTTCACTCAAACCATTATTGTTGCTCGATGACATCTTTGACAAGCTCGATGCGTCGCGAGTGAAGCATATAATGGAAATCGTAATGAATGACAAGTTTGGTCAAATTTTCATTACCGACACAAATCGCACGCACCTCGATAACATCATTGCACGCACCTCAGGCGACTATCGCATTTGGGAGGTTATTGACGGCATATTTAACCCAATCACTCCTCAATCATGAAACGTAGTGAAGCACAAAGCATAAAAGACATTATCGACATTGCTCTCAATGAGAGCGGAATGGCTTCAACTTTTGATGAGCAAAAGTTATGCTACTTGTGGCCCGAAGTAGTGGGTCAAAGCATCAATCGCTACACCACTCGCCGATATATTGATAAAGGTGTATTACACGTATATTTGTCGTCGGCTGCATTGAAAAACGAATTGCAGTTTCATCGTTCACGCTTGGTTGAAGAATTAAACAAAACCGCCGGACGAAATGTTATTTCAAATATAATAATTCATTAATAATGACTCCTATAACCTACCCCACATCGACCAATCCACGTGTTCCGGCAGCTACACAACCATTTCGACACGTTACACCAATACAGATACGATTTAACGACATCGACATGATAGGTCATATCAACAATAATGCCTATCTCGAATATATGGACTTAGGTAAAACGGCATATTTTAATGCTATAAAGCCCGACTTGGTTGATTGGAAACATATCAACGTAGTCATAGTAAATATCAACTGTGACTTTTTCTCTCCGGGGTATATCAAAGAGCCTATCGCTGTGCTTACAACCGTAACATCTATATCTCAACGTAGTGTGAAGTTGGAGCAACGCATCATCAATATGGAAACCGGCGATGTTAAATGTATCGGACACACAGTAATGGCTGGTTTCGATCCTAAAACAGCCCAGGGAGCTGAAATAGACTCGGAATGGGTAAAAGCGATATGTGATTTTGAGGAACGCAGCATGTTTGTCCCCTCACATAGCTAATCACATTATTAAGCTATAAGACAAAGCATTCAACTTTAGCATAATTGAAATTAGAATAGAAAACACTAACTTTGCGTAATTAATAAATTCATTTCTATTGGCAGCAATGAAATCGACTCTTGATCCGTTATTTTTAACTGTGAGCAACTCACATTCGCTCAACCAGCTTGAAGCATTCAAAGCGGGATCATCGATTATTGCCATTCGCCATGGGCTTGCCTATGCCCCACTTTCAACGATTATTGACACTATGAGAGTGATTACGCAACAAATGATTGGCGACAACAATATAAGTAAAGCTATCGCAAACCTGCAATGGCTCGATACGATGTTTACCCGACATGACAACGATTCCATTGTTGATGAGCGAGTTGCTATCAAGCAAACATTAGCCGCGACATTGATTGAAGATGACAAAATCGAGCAAGCAATGGTTGTAATTGCCGAAGCACTTAATCTATTAATCCAAAATACTCGTCGCAAAGATGAGGATTTTATGTGCTTATTGTCTCTATTGCTTTTTGATTTGGCACTAATCCATTGTCAAAAAAAAGAATTCAAACAAGCCGAGCGCGAAATTCTAAAATCACTCAAATTACTTGAAAAGCTCTCAAAGCTAAAACCTCAACGTTATAGTTCGGCACAACTTAGTGTTCTTAACGCCTCGACATCAATATATCGTTCACGAGTGGATCAAGCTAATCTTCTTGCCAATTATCAGGTAGAGACTTCGATACATCTTGCCGAAGTAAATTCGGGCATAATTGAAGCTACAGCCCGATTAGTAACTTCACTGCAAAACGAGGGCGATACCCTCACGCAGATGAATCGTTATCGAGAGGCAATTCATTTCTACACTCGTGCATTGAAGTATTTGACTCGCATCGAACCGGATTTCTCGTTGCAACAGCTTAAACTTTCAATATCGCTTGGCGAAGCTCTTATACAAGCCAAAAACACTCGCGACAAAGGTGTGCACTTGCTCAACACAATGCTTCACAAGGCCACAAAACTTGATGCAGCCGAGGAACATAAACGCATTGTTGAAGTTCTGCTAAATGCTCGTAACAACAGTCTCGACATATTGAATTTTTGGCATAAAATGTTTCCAAAGTAAATAATTAAATCTACTCATAAAATAAATCATTTTTATGGCAACAAGTCTATCACACAGTGCACCTCAAGGTGCTATACCCAAAGTTGAAAACATGCGAGTAGCTATCGTAGCTGCCGAATGGAATGCACACATAACCGGAGCACTTACCGACGGTGCATTAAACGTGTTCAAATCGCAAGGTTTTGCCGATGAGGATATTGATGTGTATCATGTTCCCGGAGCAGTTGAATTAACTTTCGCTGCATCTCAATTAATCGAAGCATCATTATATGATGCAATTATTGTGTTTGGTTGCGTGATTCGAGGAGGGACTCCACACTTCGACTACGTGTGTCAAAGTGTAACACAAGGAATTACCGCACTCAATGCCGACTGCGACACTCCTGTCATTTTTGGAGTATTAACCGTTGACTGCGAACAAGATGCACTTGATCGTTGTGGGGGGAAACTCGGGAACAAAGGCGAAGAAGCAGCTGTCGCTGCAATTAAAATGCACGATTTCGCTTGCAAGGTTAAGAATCTTTGATTATCTTTGCAGTCGATTTAGGGCGAATACCAGAGTGGCCAAATGGGGCAGACTGTAAATCTGCTGGTTTATACCTTCGGTGGTTCGAATCCATCTTCGCCCACAAACAATTTTCATGGTAATGCGGAAGTAGCTCAGTCGATAGAGCATCAGCCTTCCAAGCTGAGGGTCGCGGGTTTGAGCCCCGTCTTCCGCTCAAAAAAAGCCTCGACGCAATGTCGAGGCTTTTTGTTTTTATATGAATATTAAGACCTAATGAACTTAAAGGGCAAATGCAAGGGGTAATAGCGATTTTACCGACTGAAGCATATATATTTCAACAGCACCCACTAATAACACTTTAATATCGTCCTCAGCAAGCTTTTCATATTCTAACAATGCCTGACGGCAACTTCCACATGGAGAAATAGGTTGTTTCACCTCATTACCATTGCCATCTTGAGCGGCTATTGCAATTGCTTGAAATTTCGCATCGGGAAATCGAGAATGAGCATAGAAACAAGCCACTCGCTCGGCACACATTCCCGAAGGATATGCCACATTTTCTTGATTTGAGCCAATTATAATCTCCCCATTACTAAGTGCGACAGCCGCTCCCACACTAAATTTGCTATATGGAGCGTAAGCGTTAGCTGTTGCCTTGCGAGCGGCATTAACAAGTCGGCAATCATCAACCGATAACTCATCATATTTAACAATTAAAATGGGAGTTACTACCTCAATCTGCTTCATCTTACAGTATTATTTTATTTTCTACCAAATAGCATGGCAATCATCTTCAAAATCAATGGCAATATCATTATTATCGAAGTTGAAGCAATAATATATCCCCAATCAGCCCATACTAAAGGTGTTACGCTAAACATTTGTCCTCCAAAAGTTACAATCGCATATTGACCTATTATAATTCCCACGACTACCGAGAAAAACACTTTGCTATCTTTCATGTTATAGAAAGCAGTGTGTCCACTATGGAATGCTTTGGCATTAAACAAATTCCATATTTGCAAAAATACAAATATTGAGAAGAACATTGACAATTCGTAGGGTGAAAACTCGCCGTTAGCTCTAAAGTCAAACATTGAGTGGAAGAAAATTCCGGGATAATAAACCAATTCAGAAAGAGACCTGATGTCATTATTTCGAAAACATTGCATCAACCCAAAAAGTATTACCATAAATAACATTCCGGTAGAGAAAATTCGCACTATCATTCTTCGCGAAAGAATAAAGTCGGTCGAGCGACGTGGTTTATTTTTCATTACTTCTTTACTTGGTGGCAACGATGCAAATGTCAATGCCGCAAAAGTGTCCATAATTAGGTTTACCCACAACATTTGCGTTACAGTCAATGGCGATTGAGTTCCGGAGAATGCCCCTATTACAACAATAAAACATGCAACAACATTAACCACCAATTGAAAAAGAACAAATCGTTGAATGTTTTGATACAACGAGCGACCCCACATCACTGCCTTTGTAATACTTGCAAATGAGTTGTCCATAATTGTTATATCACTGGCTTCTTTAGCCACCGAAGTACCATCGCCCATTGACAATCCCACTTGAGCGGCATTCAATGCCGGAGCATCGTTTGTGCCATCACCGGTAACTGCAACAACCTCTCCGGCTTCTTGAAGCAATCGCACAAGACGAGATTTATCTGTGGGACGTGCACGCGACATTATCTTAAGTTTCATTGCACATTTAGCAGCATCATCTTCGCTTAAAGCGGCAAAATCAGGACCTGAGATATGATTTTCGTCGCCATCAACTTTATCGTTCCATAATCCCACTTGACGACCAATTTCCTTGGCAGTTCCGGGTGTGTCGCCTGTTACAATCTTTACGCTGACACCGGCACTGATGCTATTACGAATCGCATCGGGCACTTCAGCACGCACAGGGTCGGCAATTGCTGTAACACCTATAAATACGAGGGAATCTACATTAATTTTATTATCTTTGATCGGTTCTTCATTATCGTTAACAATAGCGTATGCAATAGCAAGCGTACGCATTGCTTTTTGTTGATAGCTAAGAAGCTGTTCATTTATATATTCAGGTTTGACATCATTTGCCACCTTCGCACATAAGCCCAACACAATTTCGGGAGCTCCCTTAACATAAAGCACACGCTTGCCAATCAATGGCGAATCAACCACAGTTGCCATGTATTTGCGTTGTGTGTGGAATGGCAATTGTTGCACTACTTTTGCAGCATCACGCAACTTGAGATAGTCAACACCATTGTCGTTAAGCCAAAGGAGTAAAGCTCCTTCTGTGGGATTCCCAAGAGCATTCATTTTTCCCGACTCTTTATCTTGTTCTAAGAATGCAGTTGAATTAACCGAAATACCCTCTTTTATGATATTACTTACTTCGTCATTGCCAAGCTTTTGACTCTCTCCGAGAGGATAATATTGGGTTTGATAAACACGCATTTGATTTTGTGTCAGCGTACCGGTTTTGTCTGTGCAAATCACGGTTGTAGCACCCATAGTTTCGCACGCGTGCATTTTTCGCACAAGGTTGTTGCTTGCAAGCATGCGACGCATACTCAATGCCAAGCTCAATGTCACACTCATCGGCAACCCTTCAGGAACCGACACCACAATCACAGTGATTGCAAGCATCAATGTGCTTAGTAGATAGTTTATCATTCCAAGAGTGTCGGCTCCTGCCCAATCAAACATCAACAACCGACCAACAATAATCAATAGTCCCACCGAATAACTTCCCCATGAAATCACTTTTCCAAGTTTTTCTAATTGAAGTGTCAATGGTGTTTTCACTCCTGTATCAATTTGTGCCGCTTCATATACCTTCCCATATTCAGTTGCATCGCCTACCGCTGTAACCTCCATTGTTCCCGTCCCTTCAACCACAGTAGTCCCACGCATCACATGGTTAGTAGGGTATGTAACGTCATTTTTGAAATCTTCTTCTCGATGTGATTTGCTAATGAGTGGTTCTCCGGTCAATGTGCTTTCATTGATGCTCAATGCCACTGAATCAATCAAAATACCATCGGCTGGCACTTCATCACCTGTGCCAAGAATCACAATGTCGCCAACAACTATATCCTTGCGAGGAACTTGTGTTATTACGCCATCACGTATAACCTTAACGGCAATATCATCATTAACTTGGTTGAGTATCTCAAACTTTTTATTTGCATTTACTTCAAGAGCAAAACCAATACCTGTCGCAAGCATTATTGCCACGAAAATACCGGTTGGTTCAAAAAATACTTCCAAGCCATGCCCTGTCGAAAATTCATAAATTGCAATACCGACCGATAAAGCCAACGCCACAAGTAAAATGCGAATCATTGGGTCTTTGAAGTTTTCAAAAAATTTAACCCACAATGAAGCCTTGGGTGGCGGGGTTAAAATATTTACTCCGTGTTTTGCTCTACTTTCCTCTATCTGATTGGAGTTTAGACCTTTTAATGATTGTTCTGTTGACATTATAATTGGGATTATGATTTTTTATTTTCTTAATTATAATTTATATTTCAAAGCCATTCCTCGGCAAGATTCGTTTATAGCTCCATTGTCAAACACTTTCACTCCATTAACAAATGTAGCCATCACTCTATTATTCAATATAGTTCCCACAAGAGGTGTCCAACCACATCGGCTCAACACATCTTCATCTTTCACCATATATGGGGTCTGTGGTTTTACGATTGTCAAATCGGCATAATATCCCTCTCGAATATATCCTCGTTTTTCAATATGGAACAATTTCGCCACACGATGCGACATAAAGTCAACTACCTGTTCGACTGTAAACACACCTTTATCGGCAAGTTCAAGCATCATTGGAAGAGAATATTGCACAAGAGGAGCTCCCGAAGTAGCTTTTATCGCACCACCTTCTTTTTCACTCAAAAGGTGTGGGGCATGGTCGGTTGCGACAACGTCAATCAATCCCGAATTTAATCCATCACGTAGTGCTTGACGATCTTCAAGTGATTTTATTGCAGGATTCCATTTAATGCGAGTACCAAGTATCGCATGGTCATCGGCAGTCCACCACAAATGATGTGCACACACTTCGGCTGTAATTTTTTTATCCTCAAGAGGCTCATTAGATAATAATGACATCTCTTTTGCAGTGGATATGTGAAGAATATGCAGTCGTGCATTATGCTTTTTTGCCATCTCGATGGCTTTTTCGGTTGATTTATAACAAGCCTCAACACTTCGAATATTTGGGTGTTCCTCTACCGGCACATCTTCGCCATACTTCGCAATCATCGTCTCTTTATTACGACGAATAACATCTTCATCTTCAGAGTGAATAGCAATCAATGCCGGGACTTCGGCAAAAATGCAATTCAATGTCTCATTATTATCAACAAGCATATTGCCTGTCGATGCACCAAGGAATAGTTTCACACCCGGCACCATTGAGTAATCACACGCCAACAACGTGTCAATATTATCATTTGTCGCTCCTATATAAAAAGAATAGTTTGCCAACGACACCTCTTTGGCTCTATGATGTTTTGCTTCAAGAGCTTCAATAGAGGTTGTTTGAGGTATCGTATTGGGCATATCCATAAACGAAGTTATTCCACCTGCTACAGCAGCACGGCTTTCGGTTGCCATATCAGCCTTATGAGTGAGCCCCGGATCGCGAAAATGCACTTGATCATCAATGCCTCCCGGCAATAAATATGCACCTTCAGCATCATGTTTATTGATGTCTCCATTCAACAATTGAGCAGGAGCATCGCCCCTGCCAACTTGTTCAATACATTCTCCATTAATGACTACAAAACCCTTAAATCGTTCGCCTTCATTTACGATTAATGCATTATATATTATCGTTTTACTCATATCTATTTTTTGCTATAATCGGGATACTTCTTAAACCAACTGCTCATTTTAAGTTTAACAACACCAAACACTGCTTCTCCAAATATTCCCGAGTTCATTTTGCTTTCACCCAACACGCGATTAACAAAAATAATGGGAACCTCTTTGATTTTGAAGCCATATTTATGAGCAGTAAACTTCATTTCGATCTGAAACGCATAACCTTTGAATCGGATATTATCGAGAGGTAATGCCTCAAGCACTCTGCGAGTGTAGCACACGAAACCTGCTGTAGTGTCGCAAATCTTCATTCCGGTAACAATGCGTACATATTTTGAAGCATAATACGACATCAACACACGTCCCATTGGCCAATTCACCACATTTACACCGGTAATATAACGTGAACCTATCGACATATCAGCTCCATCTTTTGCACAAGCATCATATAATGCCAACAAATCGTTGGGATTGTGTGAAAAATCGGCATCCATCTCAAAAATATAGTCATATTTTTGTTCGATAGACCATTTGAAACCTGTTATATAAGCTGTACCAAGTCCAAGTTTGCCGGCACGCTGAATCAAATGTACACGTCCGGGATATTCTTGTTGCTTTTCTTTCACAATATTGGCAGTGCCGTCGGGTGAGTTATCATCAATCACAAGAATATCAAATTGATGAGGTAAAGCGATTACCGCATCAATAATCTTTGCAGCGTTTTCCTTTTCGTTATACATAGGAATAATTACAACGCTGTCGTTATGAGCTGCAGATGCTGTCGAGGTCATATATCATTAATTTTGCATAAAGCCACTAAGGCTATATAATGTTTGATTCGCAAAGATAATAAATTATAGTTCATAATATATAAATCAAAACGCATTTTTTTACGTTTTTGATTTATATATTGATAATATGATATTTTTCTTCATATTATACAACAAAATTTTAGATGCTTTTGATTAATTATTAAGAATAATTTTTAACTTTGCATATTACTCATTTACGAATATTAATCTTAAACCTAAAATAAATGAAAAAATCTTTACTTTTAGCTTTTTCGGCTGCTACAATAGCATTAATGCCGACCGTTTCAAATGCCGGTAGATATACCAAAACTATCGACATTCGTGGTGTGGAATACAAACTTGACACTGTTTTTCACGCAAAAGTAGGTCCCGGAACAACTCAAACTCAATTACAACTCACCGGACCATCATCAAATCTTCAAGTATTCTACCTCACAGTTGACAAAACAACTCCCGGAGTATCAATGCGTGCAGTGTGTGCTACCGACAAAGTTGCTGGTACTGCTACTCCATCTACAATGGCTAAAAACAAAACCAAAGATGGCTTAACTTATTTTGCAGGTACTAATGGTGACTTTTATACCACAAGTGGTAATGCCACTAATGGCACTTCATTAGTTGGTCGTCCAACAACTTCATGTACTGTTGACCGTGAAGTTTATAAAACATCAAATAGTAACTACCAATTCACCGTTGATGTTGACGGCAATGCTCATGTGGGACGTCTCAACTACTACACAGGTACTGCTACTATCGGCGACAAAGTAACTCTCTTCAAAGGTGTCAATGTAGCATCTCCCAACAATGGTATCACTATCTACTCACCACGTTACTTTGGTAGCACTAACAACACCGACAGAGCCGAATCTTGTGCTGAAGTTACTGCTAAACTTGTAGAAGGCGACAACTTCTATGCTGGTGGTAAATACCGCATGGAAATCACATCTACAGCTACAACTACCGGAGACTTGGCGATTCCATCAGATGGATTCGTTATCCATGGCAACGGCACAAGCACAAGTGGCTGCAACACAAGTGCTATCGATTTTGTAAAAGGATTGAAAGTTGGCGATATCGTAGAGTTTGACCAAATCATTCTCCTCGGCGACAAACGCATCTATCCTGCTCAAATCGTATCGGGTAACCCTAAAAACGTAGGTGGTGGCGAAACTCTCGACACAGAAGGTGAACGTGGCGACGCATCAGCACTTCACCCACGCACATCTCTTGGCGTGAGCCAATCAGGCGACAGTATCATTATGATGGTTATTGATGGCCGCACTCCTAACTCTGCCGGTGTTCGCACTTCAATGCTTGCCGATGTAATGCGTTATGCAGGTGCTTATGAAGCACTTAACGTTGATGGTGGTGGTTCTTCAACCCTCTACACCCAAGCTCTTGGCGTACGTAACAATTGTAGTGATGGAAAAGAACGTGCTGTGGGCAATGCTATCTTTGCTGTTCTTGAAGCACCCGAAGACACCGTTGTAGCTGAAATTCAGTTCAAAGATTGGTCAATGGAAGCTCCTAAATATGGTGCATATACACCTACAATTTATGGATACAACAAATACGGCAAAATGATTGACACTGACCTCAAAGGGTTCTCGTTATCTTGTCCTACCGGTCTTGGCGAAATCATCAACGACTCTACGCTCTATGCTATTGGCGAAGGCACTCATGCCCTCACTGCAACATACAATGGTGTTACAGCTACAATTCCTGTAACAATAAGTACATCAGGTACAGCCGAATTAAAATATGACTCAGTTTTAATCGACAACTTCCGTGAATGGCCTGTTGATGTTCAAGCAATGGTAAATACTACATATATGCCATTAAATCCTCGTGCACTTTCATGGACATCGGGCGATGCATCTATCGCTACTGTTGACGAACTCGGCATCGTAAAAGGTAAAGCTGATGGCACAACCGACCTTATCGGTCTATTTGGAGGAAATGAATATAAACTTAACCTCACTGTTCAATGCCCAACTGCACATGCAATGCCTATCGACAAAGAAATCGTTGATTCTACATGGACAAAGAGTTTAAGTGGTGTGAAAGATTTGACAATGAGCCAACTCCATTCAGGTTTTGCTCTCGATTTCACTATCTCATCTTCTCGTTCTTCAAAAATCACCCTCTCAAAAGAAATTAAAATTTGGAGTCTTCCCGACACTATCCAAATTCGCATTAATCCGGGTGCTACTACTGTAACTGATATAACATTAAATCTTATCCCTAACAATGGACGGGCTGTTACCACAAAATTCTCTAACATTGAATCAAATAAAGAAAATATCCTCTCAATCCCAGTAAGCAACATTGGCGATCCTAACGACATCGGCATCTATCCTATATTGTTTAAATCTATGTCAATCGTACCTAAAGGAAGTGTAAATGCAGTTGCTCACATTGACGTTTCAGGATTTGAAGCTATTTATAAAAATATACCTGATGCAGGAGTTGAAGACATCATTGCCGATGGTGCAAATATGCAAGGCTTAGTAATCGCTCCTAATCCCGTTGCTCAAGGTGAAAATGCAAAAATCAATGTTTCAGAAAATGCCATTTGGGAAGTTTACACCATTGCAGGCTCATTAGTAGCAAGAGGCAATGGCAACCAACTTACCACAGCAACTCTCGTAGCCGGTTCATATATTGTAAAAGTTACCGACAACAACACATTGGCAACAACCCAATTAATCATTAAATAAATAACTGTCTTAATAGATTGCCATGGGGATTAAATATTCCCATGGCAATTAATTTTTTAACTCCTATGCAATAGCATTAATAATGCACCAAAAATATTGCTCCGGAGATATATTTTATCTTTTGTAATAATTCAATTGCTAAAATAATAATTAAATAACATAACCAATTTATGAAAAAATCTATTATTCTACTACTTGCTGCAACTGCACCACTATCAACGTGGGCTGCAAAAGAATGGACATTGCAGGGCAATACCTATACAGTTGATACCTTATTTCATGCACCGATAGGGCCGGGGACTACACAAACATCGCTTCGTGTAGAAGGAGCATACAACCTCAATGTATTTTACACTATTACCGACCTCACTCACCCCAATGTAGAAATGCGTGTGGCCCCTGCCAACAGAAATTCGCTTGCCGGTGGTGCTGCCGTTTCTAAAATGGCTCAAAACAACACTACCGATGAAGTGCAATATTTTGCAGGGGTTAATGCCGACTTCTTTGGAAATAGCAAACCTATTGGTTCTACCGTAATTGACAACGAAATATGGTATGCCAATAATAATGGTTGGACCGGTTGGGCTATCGACGCCAACAAGAAAGCCCTTGTAGGTAGTGCCACATTTAATGGTACTGTTACTTCCGGTGCCGGAGTTTCTCACTCTCTTACCACTGTAAACAATGCTCGCTATGAGGACAACCTCATCATTTACACTCCTAAATATGGCTCCACTACAGGTACCAACGATTATGGATATGAAGTAATCATTACCCCTGTTGAAGGTAGTGTTTTGAGTATGGGAACAGTGCAAATGACCGTAGCCGAAGCTCCTCACTCTGCTGGCTCTACAACTATACCAGCAGGCAGTTATGTTCTCTCCGGACATGGCACCGGTGCTACATTTGTTTCGGGACTTACTCAAGGAGAGACAATCACAATTAACACTCAAATGAAACTTGGCGAGAACACTATCATTCCCACTCAAATGGCAGGTGGTCAACCGATGATTCTTTCAGGAGGTCAAGTATTGTCAACCGAGACAGCCCTCGACCACTTGACAGCCCTCAACCCTCGCACGGCTATCGGTTATGATGCAACCGGCACAAAACTCGTATTGCTCGTTGTTGATGGTCGCACTTCAGCCTCTCAAGGCTGTGTTTCTAAAGTGCTTGCCGATATTATGCGCGAAGTAGGTTGTAGTGAAGCCATGAACTTCGATGGTGGTGGTTCTTCAGCTATATATACTAAGGTGCTTGGTGTGCGTAATAACCCCAGCGATGGTAAAGAGCGTGCTGTAACCAATGGTGTATTTGCCGTTTCAAATGCTCCAGTTGACAACACCGTAGCATCTCTCGCTTTTGAAGATTTCAAGACTGCATTACCTAAATATGGGTTCTACAATCCTCGTGTGTATGCGTTTAATAAATATGGAGTGATGATTTCTGACGATTTTGAAGAAGCTACTCTTTCTTGCCCCAAAGAATTGGGCGAAATCGTAGAAAACGGCACAATACTATTCTCTAACGGAGAGGGGTCTCACTTGCTTACAGCTACATACGGTGATGCCAAAGCCGAAGTTATCGTAACCATTGGCAGTGGTGCTCCCGCATTCCGTCTTGACAGCATATTGGTCGATTCATATACCGACTACACAATGGAAGTTACCGCTACTGTTGGCGATAAAGAAATGCCTCTCGAAAACTCGGCTTTAACATGGATCATTGAGGATAATAGCATTGCCTCTATCGACGACGACGGTGTGATACATGGTATCAAAAACGGAACTACTCGTGTGTTTGGCTCAGTTGAAGCATTCTACGACACAATAATTGTGAAAGTTGAAATCCCCGAGGCTCGTTACCAAGATGCCGAAACAAATATTGATGTATCATCGTGGAAAACCTCAAAAAGTGGTGTAAAAAATGATGCTTTGACAACAATCGGTTCAAATGGATTGGCAATCGACTACACTGTTAGTTCAGCTCGTAGTCCATATATCAAATTAACTAAAGCATTACCTCTTTGGAGCCGTCCCGACTCTATCGAGCTACAAATCAACCCCGGAGATGCTTCTATCAAACAAATTACTGTGCAAGTAACTCCAAGCCAAGGAGCTCGAGCCTCTAATATTACAATAACACCAACGCTCTCTGCCAACACAATTAATCGTGTACAAATCCCTGCCGGAGACATTGCTGATGCTAACGATGCCGGAATCTATCCTCTCACTATCAACGCCATTACACTCTATTCAGGTGATGCTGTTAATACTGCATGCCACATCGAAATACCTCATATCTATGGCGTTTATACGGCTATCGCACCCGTTGATGGAGTTGAGAATATTACTCTCGAAAAAGCTAATGATGCTCTTGTTATTGCACCTAACCCGGTAGAAGCCGGTGCAATCGTATCGATTAATTCAACCGAAAATGCAACATACGCTATTTATACCCCTGCCGGAGCATTAGTAGCAAAAGGCACCGGCAACCAAATTGCCACATCAAATCTTGCATCAGGCATTTACATCATTTCAGTAAACGACAACAACGCTAAACGCTCAGCTCAACTCGTAATTAAATAAAATAATCATCACTTTTATAACCCCACACAGTCTCCTGCTTCCCGGCAAGAGGCTGTGTTTTTTATTCTAATACATTTACCCCTTGTTTCTCACAATATAACGAGTTGAAAATCGTTTATTAATTGGATAAAAATCTGAATTTTGCAATGAATAAAATTAAATCAATATTAGGGATATGTGGTTTATTGCTCGTTATAGGGCTATCTTCATGTATTGAAGATGGCATTTCGACCGATGTCAATGACCAACCTACATTCTCGACCGATACATTGAAAATGGGTCCAATTTTTACCGAAGCCGGCACTCCAACCCACTCTTTCACCGTATATAACAAACATGATAAAATAATCAATATCAGCTCAATTACAATGCGTGATGATGCCGAGGGCATGTTTCGTTTTAACGTAGATGGAGTGGCAGGCAAAGAGTTCCAAAATGTCGAGATTCGGCCTAACGACTCAATTTATGTGTTTGTTGAAGCAACGCTAAAAGCTAACGGAACTGATGCTCCAATGATTGTAGAAAGGCATCTCGACTTTGTGGTACAAGGTGTTACATCAACTGTGGTAATTACTGCCGAAGGACAAGATGTGGAACGTAAAAAAGGGGTTGTTATTGATACCGACACTCGCTTCACTGCCAATAAGCCATATCAAATTTTCGACTCGTTAATCGTAAAAGAGGGCGTAACACTCACACTCGACCCTGGCGTAATACTATATTTCCATAATAATGCTACGTTGCGAATTGATGGCACACTTGTGAGCAACGGCACTGCTGAAAAGCCGGTAAACATGAGTGGCGACCGCATTGACAATGTAGTAAATGATTTGCCCTTTGAATTGATGTCGGGACAATGGCAAGGTGTGGAATTTAGTTCAACAAGTCGCAATAATTACCTTACCAATACGTCAATACGCAACACTGTGTGGGGAGTATTTGTCGATTCAATAGGAGCACAAGAAAATCCGGCATTGACACTTATCAATTGCCAACTTCGCAATTCAAAAGAATATGCACTCGCCTCAATATATAGCGACATAAAAGCTGTGGGGTGTGAAATTGCCGATGCCGCAGCCGGGGTAATGTTTTTGCGTGGAGGAAATCACATTTTCAATCATTGCACGTTTGCCAACTACTACCTATTCGCAGCAGTAGGTGGGGCAGCTATACAACTTGACCATATCAACCTTGACACCGACGACAACTCAGGATTACCCTATATGGTGGCCGACATATCCAACTCAATCATCTATGGCAATGGCACTGAGATATCGCATGGCAACCTCACTGACACAGCCATCACATTGCGTTATTGTCTGCTAAAATCAGAAGGTTCGAATGATGACAATTTTATTTCTTGCATTTGGGGTAAAGACCCTTTATATTACACTGTTCGCGAAGAGTACATTTTTGACTATCGTCTCAAAAACGGCTCTCCTGCAATAGGTGCAGGATATCCCGAATATACGCTTCCCGAAGCCGAATTTGACCGCTACGGATTGCCTCGTGGCAGTCAACCCGATATGGGTGCGTATGTTTATGTGCCAAACTAAGATGAGGTTGCAAAAATTTAGAATATGCTATTTAAATAAAAATATAAATATGAAAATAGGAATTATCGTGGCTATGGGTAAAGAGTTGAATCTCCTACTCCCATTAATCGACAACCACTCAACAATAACAATCAACGACATTGCTTTCCACACCGGAAAAATTCACAACCACGAAGTAACAGCCATGCAATGTGGCATTGGCAAAGTAAATGCAGCCATTGGAGCTCTCACTATGATTGAAAACTTTCACCCCGACTTGGTCATTAACACAGGTGTTGCAGGCGGTGCAGGTGGAGGAGCCGGAATCCTTGATGTAGTGGTGGGGGAACGTATTGCCTACCATGATGTGTGGTGTGGTCCCGGCACTCAATGGGGCGACGCTGCAGGCTGTCCTCGATATTTCACAAGCGTTCCCGAATTGGTAGCTCTCCCCTGCCTTGCCGAAGATGACAAAGTGAAACACGGGCTTATATGTTCGGGCGACATCTTCGTATCAAAAGTAGAAGAAGTGGAACGCATCAAATCTCTTTACCCCGATGTTATGGCCGTAGATATGGAGTCGGCATCGATAGCACAGGTGTGTTACTTGAAAAATGTCATGTTCTTCTGCATGCGTGTTATTAGCGACACTCCGGGAGGCGAAGACAACATCTCTCAATATGAAAACTTTTGGGAAGATGCACCTCAACACACATTTGAAAAATTAACCCAACTATTGGCAAGTTTCTAATCATGGAAAAGATAGCAAGTTTCACAATAAATCACCTAATAATGAAACGTGGCATCTTTGTGTCACGTAAAGATACTACAACTTCGGGCGACGTAATTACCACATTTGACATTCGCATGAGTGAACCCAATCGTGAGCCGGCTGTCGATGGTGCTGCACTACACACTATCGAGCATCTCGCAGCCACTTATCTTCGCAATCACGCCGAGTGGAAAAATCGCATAATTTATTGGGGTCCTATGGGTTGTCGCACAGGCAACTATCTGCTCATAAATGGCGACTACACCTCAAGCGACATCGCACCATTAATGCGTGAAACATTTGAATTTATAGCAGCGTTTGAGGGCGAAATCCCTGGAGCAACTGCTCGCGATTGTGGCAACTACACCTACAATGACCTTGAAGGGGCTCGTAAGGAGGCTAAACGATACCTCGAAGAGGTGCTGATGAATCTTCAAGAAGAAAACCTCAACTACCCACAATAATCCTCACTCCACGTGAAAGATATAAAAGCCATAAAAGGGAAATTTTATATCCAACGACTCATTGAGGAGGGGGAACACGAACATCAAGATTTCAAATTCTCCATCTCAGATGCTCGCAAAATTGCCCGTAGCCTGTCGGCGTTTGCCAACAACGATGGGGGTCGATTGCTCATTGGCGTAAAAGACAACGGAAACATTGCCGGAGTACGCAACGAGGAGGATATTTATGTGATTGAGCAAGCTGCACAAATGTATTGTCGTCCGGCACAAAACGTGGAATTTACCGCATATAAAACCGAAGGTGGTGCCATTGTGATTTGTGCCGAGATTGCTCGAGCTTCTCGCCGACCGGTACAAGTTCAGGAACCCGACGGCTCATGGCGTACCTACTACCGAGTAAAAGACGAAAACATTGTAGCACCCGACCTTATGGTGCGAGCATGGCGACAAAAAGAAGCACAAAAAGGCTCACTGCTTTCCTTTTCAGAGACAGAGAGTGTGCTTATTGAATATCTTGAAAAAAACGGCAATGCCTCTATTGAAGAATTTATGAAAACGGCACGCATCTCACGCCACACAGCCGAAGAAATCATCACAAAACTCTACGCCATAGATGTAATCGACTTCACCTACACCGGAACAACATTTAAGATTGCTTTATTGTAACTTTGGGACAAAAAGTAAATCCAATTAAAACGTCCACACTTTACAACTAAAATGTGGACGTTTTTTAATTTCTATTATTGCTGTCCGATAAAAATCAAAATGAGTATAAAAATGTGTCTCAATCGCAGATTTAATGCGGTTGAGATTCTTTTTTGCGATTTACAAGCCCCATAGATTGAAAATCTATTGCATTGCCGAAGGTAATGCTTAGTA
>CAJGDJ010000029.1 GCA_904502025.1 uncultured Muribaculaceae bacterium | reverse complement strand
GCAAAGGTCGTTAATACCTACGATTTCGATGTCATTTCTGTTTTGAGCAGCACGGAAAACGAAACGTCCGATACGGCCAAAACCATTAATACCTACTTTAGTCATAATTGTAATAAATAAAATATTGGGTTTATAATCTTTTTACCTTGCTTTAGTTTAAGCGATGCAAAATTACTACTTTTTTTTTAATTTACATATAATCAGATGCAAAGAATTAAAATAAATAGTTCAAAAATTCTAAAATAGGGGTATTATGCTCCTATAAAGGAAAAAAATCACTATTTTTGTAGAAAAATAAACATAAAATAATTAAACAATAAACATTATGAAAAAGTTCATTAACGAGTTTAAGGAATTTGCCGTTAAAGGTAATGTAGTTGACATGGCTGTCGGTGTTATCATCGGTGGTGCGTTTGGGAAAATTGTTTCGTCATTGGTTAATGATGTAATTATGCCTGTAATGGGTAAAATCACAGGAAATGTTTCGTTTACCGATCTCAAATATGAGCTCACAGCCGCAGTTATGAATGGCGAAGAGGTCGTTACTCCTGCCGTTTATCTCAGCTATGGTCAATTCCTCCAAAATATATTAGACTTCATTATTGTTGCATTCTGTATTTTTTGTATGGTAAAAGCTTTAATGAAACTTAAAAAGAAAAAAGAAGAAGCACCTGCAGCTCCTCCTGCTCCTTCAAAAGAGGAAGTATTGCTTACTGAAATTCGCGACCTTCTTAAAGAAAAGAAATAAGAAAGGTGCGACCGATTTTTCTTATCGGATATATGGGTTGTGGCAAGTCAACTATGGGGCGTGCTGTCTCACAGTTGACAGGCTTCTCGTTTATTGACCTTGATAATTATATTGAGGGTCGTTATCGTCTCTCGGTCAAAGAAATCTTTGCAGAGCGAGGCGAAGCCGGATTTCGTGAAGTTGAGCGGCGTATGCTTCAAGAAGTTGCCGACTTTGAAGATGTGATTGTGGCTTGCGGCGGAGGCACTCCATGTTTTTTTGATAATATGGAGTATATGAACGAGCGAGGCACAACCGTTTTTCTCAATACGCCTATTGAGCGATTACACTCTCGATTGATGCGAGGACGGCACAAGCGCCCCCTTATCGCAGATAAAAACGATGAGGAGCTGATGGTGTTTATAAAAGAGGCTCTTGCCAAGCGTATGGAGCATTACAAAAAAGCTCAGATTGAATTTTCATCTGAGCGTCTTGAAAATAAATCTGAGATAGAAAACACAGCTCGTGAATTTGTTGAACTATTGTCAATACCCGTTATGGGGTAATTGAAAATACTATGGCACGAAGAAAATTTTATGTAGTGTGGGTTGGCTTTAATCCCGGTATTTATGACACCTGGGAAGAATGTGAGGCACAAATAAAAAATTTCCCCGGGGCAAAGTATAAAGCATTCGACGATCAAACGACAGCCACGCTTGCTTTTCGTGGAGACTCGTCAGAGCATATTGGAGTATTACGTTCGATTGCTTCGCATAAAGCTAATGTTATTAATTATGCCGCATTTCCTGAAATCATTCTTGATAGCATAGCTGTTGATGGGGCTTGTGCCAAAAATCCAGGGCCAATGGAATATCGTGGCGTAAATGTACGCACCGGTGAGCAAATTTTCCATGTTGGACCTCTCGATGATGGTACAAATAATGTAGGCGAATATCTTGCTCTTATTCATGCACTTGCCATGCTCGACAACCAAGGAGACACCACAACACCCATTTATAGCGACTCACGTACAGCTATCTCATGGGTGAGAAAAGGGGCTCATCGTTCGACACTCGCACACACACCAAATAACGCACGTATTTTTGAATTGCTTGAGCGTGCCGATAAATGGCTCCTTGCACACTATCCGGTAAAAAACACCATTTACAAATGGGATACCGACCAATGGGGCGAAATCCCCGCCGACTTCGGTAGGAAATAAAATTTATAGAATTAAGGTTCTATATAATAATTATGTTAGATATAAAGGATAAATATCTTTCAGGTTTCAAATTTATTGACCTATTTGCCGGAATAGGTGGATTTCATTATGCCTTAGAGTCATACGGAGCAATGTGTGTATATGCTTCAGAATGGGACGAATATGCCAAAGAAACATACGAGAAGAACTTTGGGATTCGTCCTGACGGCGATATAACAAAAGTTTCAGAAAAGGATATTCCTGAACATGATATTTTGTGTGGTGGATTTCCATGTCAAGCGTTTTCAATATCAGGAAAACAAAAAGGGTTTGAGGATACTCGAGGAACTTTGTTTTTTGATATAGTAAGAATTGTTCGGTATCATAAGCCCAAAGTTGTGTTTTTAGAAAATGTAAAAAATCTAATTACACATGATTCGGGAAATACTTTTAGGATAATTCTAAATACATTATCTGAACTTGGGTATAACACATATTATAAGGTGTTGAACACGAGTGATTACGGCTTGCCTCAAAATAGAGAACGAGTGTATATTGTTGCATTTGATACCAGTCTTAAAATTAAAAACTTTGATTTTCCTCAGCCAATTGGCGAACGAGTTTGTTTACAGTCGATATTGGAACTGACCCCAAATGCTAAAATTATAGAAAGAGATGATATTGTTTATACAAAACAATATGAAGAAGAGTTTGAAACAACATTGTTTGGGCAACAGTTGGTATTGCCTAATCGGCCTATACAAATAGGCAAAGTGGGAAAGGGTGGTCAAGGAGAGCGAATTTATAACATATTAGGGCATGCGATAACTTTATCGGCCTATGGAGGCGGAGTTGGCTCTAAAACAGGACTATATCAAGTTGGAGATGTCGTGCGCAAGCTGTCGACAAGAGAGTGTGCAAGATGTCAAGGATTTCCCGACTCGTTTATAATCAATCCAAAAGAGCAACAAGCTTATAAACAATTTGGAAATAGCGTATCGATTAACGTATTGCAGAAGATTGTAGGTCAAATTGTTCAATCTTTAAAGTGTGTAAGCAATGAATGAAAAACAAAAATGGGGTAGTCAAGTAGCTAAAAATGGCTTCAAAAATGAAAAACAGGTAGCTGAAAAATTCAACAGATGGGAATCTGATGCTGATGCACAACAATGGCTTGGGCTAATGGGTTATGACTTGACCAAAATAGAGAAAGTTTATGCTACGACAAAGGTTCCCAAAAAGAGCAAAACAGATGTTCAAATCCAAGTAACGGTATATTATAAAGATGCCATTGATGCTCAAAATTTACAAGTAAAGTTGGTGTCAAATAGCAGAAACGGTTTTAATCAAGTTGATAGACGGTGGGTGTCGGCTTGTGTAGAGCAATGGGGAATGCCTAATGAAGTAGGTGAGATTTTTAGATATTTTTCGGGGGAGTATAAGCCCAAAATACAAGCACCTAAAGATGAACGAAGAATGTTTATGACTGAATTTTCGCAAAAGGAACAAATGCTCGTTTTGAATTGGTTGGAAGAAAACAAAGTGATGATAGTGAGCGATATCCTAAAAGGACGAGGTGAATTTGCTGCCGAATGGATTTTAGTTGCTAAAAATACAGAGCAGGAGACTGCGTATATTTTTAGATCAATGAACTATTACATGAATAAAATGGGAAATGGTCCGGTTGAAATAACAAGCAAAGGAAGCATTAAGATCAATAAAATCACATTACAACGAAAAGGTGGCGATGGTGGTCGTCTTTCTGCCAACCAAATACAGTTTAAGGTTAATCCGTTGTTGTTGTTTGAGCAATAGCATTCCCAATATTGGCTGAATCCAAAAATTATATTGCAAAATAGAGGTGAACATACTAATAGGCTCACCTCTATTTACATTATGAGAAACTTTTATTAAATGCGTGATTTGATAGCTGCAGTAGCTTCTTCGTAGCCTGGTTTTTCGAGGAGGGCAAACATGTTGCGTTTGTAGTCCTCTACACCTGGTTGGTTGAATGGGTTAACGCCAAGGATATAACCACTGATACCACAGGCTTTTTCAAAGAAGTAAATCAACTGTCCGAGGTACTCTTCTTTGAGAGCCGGGATAGTGATTTGGAGGTTGGGCACACCACCGTCGATGTGTGCGATGCGAGTGCCGAGCTCAGCCATTTTGTTCACTTTGTCAACGTGTTTGCCGGCGATGTAGTTCAACCCGTCGAGGTTGGCTTCGTCGCTTGGGATAATCACTGAGTGGGCTTGCTCTTCAACCGAAAGAACTGTTTCAAAGATGGTGCGTTCGCCATCTTGAATCCATTGACCCATTGAGTGGAGGTCGGTTGAGTTGTCAACGGCAGCAGGGAATATACCTTTAAGGTCTTTACCTTCGCTTTCGCCATAGAGTTGTTTCCACCATTCACCGAAGAAGTGGAGTTTAGGGTTGTAGTTTACGAGAATCTCAATTTTTTTGCCAGCATTGTAGAGGGCATTACGAGTTTTTGCGTATATCTCGGTAATATTATCGGCAGAGTGTTCTTTAGTTGCATTTTCCATGTCAACAGCACCTTGCATGAGGGCTTTGATGTCAAAACCAGCAACAGCAATAGGCAATAAACCTACAGGGCTGAGAACAGAGAAACGGCCACCTACATTGTCGTCGATAACGTATGTTTTGTAGCCTTCTTCGGTAGCGAGTTGGCGAAGTGCACCGCGTTTTGCGTCGGTGATTGCCACGATGCGACGAGCAGCCTCGGCTTTGCCCATTTGAGCTTCAAGTTGTGCCTTGAGCAAACGGAATGCGATAGCCGGTTCGGTAGTTGTTCCCGATTTAGAGATTACGATAATACCGAATTTTTTATCTTTGAGATAGTTTTGAAGTTCATAAAGATAGTCTTCTCCAATATTTTGACCTGCAAAAAGTACGGCTGGAGAAGTACCACGATAAGCAGCAAAAGAGTCGCTGAGGGCCTCAATTACAGCCTTTGCACCGAGGTAGCTGCCACCGATACCGATTGCAACAACAGCTTCGCAGTCGTTGCGAAGTGATTGAGCAGTAGCGTTGATATCGTCGAGCAAACTTGTCGGGGTGCGAGAGGGGAGATCGAGCCAACCAAGGAAATCATTCCCTTCGCCCGATGCGTTATGTAGTTTTTGAAGACCATCGGCAGCAGCAGCGTCGAGAGCTTCGATTTGTGCTTCAGAGATAGTTCCGAGCACATCTTTAATATTTACATTAATAGTTTTCATTGTAGATTAATGCGAAATGTAATATTTATATTTGTTATTTATTAATGCTAAACAAATTATTTTATACAAATGTTTCAGCCATTGCACGAATCGCTTTTTCGGGCGACACGCGACGATAAAGAATGTCGTACATTCCATTGAGAATTGGAGTATCAACATTCAATTTTTGATTTATTTGATATATGCAATTTGTTCCGTAATATCCTTCGGCAATTTGTTCCATTTCCATTTTTGCTACTTTTACCGAATATCCTTTGCCAATGAGCGATCCAAAGTTATGGTTGCGTGAGAAGCGAGAATAAGATGTTACGAGCAGGTCACCAAGATACACCGAGTCGCAAATTTGTCGTTGGCGAGGAGCAGCTGTTTCGAGGAAACGTTCCATCTCGCGAATAGCATTTGCCACAAGCATTGCCGAGAAATTGTCTCCTTTCTTCATGCCGTGAACGATGCCGGCAGCAATAGAATAGACGTTCTTGAGAACTGCTGCATATTCAATGCCGTCAACATCGTCAGATGTAATAGTGTGAGTGTTGCGACTTGCCAAACATGCGGCAAATTTTTCGGCATGCGGCAAGTCATGACCACCAACGGTGAGATATGATGGGCGAGAGAGAGCTACCTCTTCGGCATGGCATGGACCACTAACCACCAACATGTGGTCGCGATGCACACCATATTTTTCTATCATATAGTCGGTGATTAGTACATTCTCATCGGGAACGATGCCTTTCACTGCCGATACTATATATTTGTTGCTAATGTCAACGGTGAGTTTGGCGAGGTGATCTTTGAAGTAGGGCGATGGCATAACCATGAGTAATGTGTCGCACTCAGAACACACCTTGTTGATGTCGCTTGAAAATTCAATGCGTTGTACATCGAAGTGAACATCTGAGAGGTAGGCGGGATTGTGACGAAAGCGTTTGAAGTCTTCTATACGATCATCGCGACGCATATACCAGTCAATCATCTCGCAGTTTTCAAGCAACAGCTTTGCGAGAGCAGTAGCCCAACTACCGCCCCCCATCACTGCTATTCGTCCTGGAAAATTCATTTAGTGTATTTTTTGGTAAATAATAAGGTATAAACTCAAGAAATCAGATGCTATTATTTTTTAGCACTGTCAATCCACGCATTTACATCGTCGATTGATGGGTTTTTAAGTTCGAGTTTATACTTTTTGTTAATTCCACAAAGGTCTTGGTGTAATTTGCCTGCACCGGCTTCGGCAAGGGCGTCGATGGTTAGCACACCTGCTTTTTGCATAGGAGCTACCCATTCGGCAGGAACGCCGATAGCTGTATATGCTTCCTCTTTGTCGCGACGTTGAGTCTTTTCGGGACGCATTTGTGGGAATAACAACACTTCTTGAATGGTAGTTTGCCCGGTCATGAGCATAACAAGACGGTCCATACCGATACCCATGCCCGATGTAGGAGGCATGCCATATTCAAGAGCACGAATAAAGTCTTTGTCGATAATCATTGCTTCGTCATCGCCTTTTTCGGCAAGACGCATTTGCTCTACGAAGCGTTCATATTGGTCGATTGGGTCGTTTAGCTCAGAATAAGCGTTGGCAAGTTCCTTTCCATTAACCATTAACTCGAAACGTTCGGTCAATTCAGGGTTATTGCGATGACGTTTGGTCAATGGCGACATTTCGATAGGATAGTCGATGATAAATGTAGGTTGAATGTAGTTCCCTTCACATTTTTCACCGAAGATTTCATCAATGAGTTTACCTTTACCCATTGTTTCGTCGGCTTCGATGCCGAGTTGCTTGCACACATCACGAAGTTGAGCTTCGTCCATGCCCGAGATGTCGATACCGGTAAATTCTTTGATGGCATCAATCATTGTAACGCGTTTATATGGAGCTTTGAAGTCGATGATGTTGTCGCCAACTTTCACTTGTGTGGTGCCGTTCACTTCAAGAGCGATGCGTTCAATCATTTTTTCGGTGAAGTCCATCATCCAGTTGTAGTCCTTGTAGGAAACATAGATTTCCATACAAGTAAACTCAGGATTGTGAGTGCGGTCCATACCCTCGTTACGGAAGTTCTTTGAGAATTCGTAAACCCCTTCAAAACCACCTACAATAAGGCGTTTGAGATATAGCTCATCGGCAATGCGTAGATACAAAGGAATGTCGAGCGCATTGTGGTGAGTGATAAATGGACGAGCCGATGCACCACCGGGGATTGATTGAAGAATAGGAGTTTCAACTTCCATGTAACCATGTTCGTTGAAATAATTACGCATAGAGGTGTAAACCTTGTTACGCTTGATAAATATTTCTTTCACTCCATCGTTTACTACCAAGTCAACATAGCGACGGCGATAACGTAACTCAGGGTCATCAAATGCGTCGTATGTAACCCCATCTTTCACTTTAACAATAGGTAGTGGACGCAATGATTTGCTCAATACGGTGAGTTTTTGAGCGTGAACGGTAATTTCTCCCATTTGAGTGCGGAATACATATCCGTCGATACCCACAAAGTCGCCAATGTCAAGAAGTTTTTTGAATACTACGTTGTATTGGTCTTTGTTTTCGTCGGGACAAAGGTCATCGCGACTGATATATACTTGTATGCGACCGCAAGAGTCTTGGATTTCAATAAATGAAGCCTTACCCATGATGCGACGGCTCATGATACGACCGGCGATACTCACTTCACGTTGAGGTTCATCATCTTTGAAATTTTCTTTTATTTCATCGGTATAACCTGTTACCTTAAACTCTGCTGCGGGATATGGATCGATACCCATTTTGCGCATTTCGTCGAGACTGCCACGACGCACTATTTCTTGTTCGCTTAATTCAAGTATGTTCATAATTGTATATAACTTTTCTAAATTACGAAATATATTGGCAAAGATACGAAAAACTATTCAAAACGACACTATAATTACACAATTAAGCATATTTGTGTGCAAGTGTGCAAGAAAATTAGGGGGAGAGCCTGAATTTTGGCATTCCAAGGGCTGACGCATGGTAATTTTACGCCCTATCCGGCTTTGCTGTCGTTAGTGACCTTAACAACCTTAAGGTCTCTAAAAGTTGCGATGCCAGGAGAAAGCAAGCGAGCAACCCTTGTGGATTGCTCGCTTGCTATTGATTTATAGTAACTATATTTTCTATAGTTTGCTATTTATTTGCTATTTACTTCACAAGAACTTTTGTTGCTTTGTTGCCTTGAACTTTGATGAAGATGCCGTTTGATGGGTTGGCAACTTTCACGCCTTGGAGGTTGTAGTATTCGATAGGAGCATTGTTGTTTTCGATTTGTTCGAGACATTCAACGCCACTAATATCGCTTTTTGGCTCAACTGCGAAAGTGAATTTTTCGGCAATTGTACCTGCTACGAAGTGATAGATATAAACCGAACAGCTTGTATAAGGAACAGCGATGAAGCTACCGAAACCTTGACCAATACCCGATTTGACGTTGTCGGCATGGTAAGCTACGATTTCGCCTTCTTCATTGAAGATTGCAAATGCTGTACAGCGAGTGTTGGTAGTACCATCGAGAGTGATAGGCATGATGTAGTATGATTTGTCGTAAATCTTGAACCAATCAAAACCTTCGTTTGACGCGTTTTTAGTTGAGTAGCCCTCAGGAGTTGCAGCTGAGAAGTTGTGAGCTACTACCATTGCAGAGTTGTCGTCGTTCCAAGCATAAACATAAGCAGTGTTTGTGCGGTTACGCATGATGAAAGAGTTAGACAAGTCGCCATTTTCATCCATAAGAGCGTCGATTTCTGCTACAGTTTCAAATGCAGGTTGAGCAATGCATGAAGTAGAGAGTGAGAGTGATGTATTGTTAGATACTTGTGAGTAATCATAATCAACTTCGCCATTCACAATCTTAGCGATAAGAGCTGTTGAACTTGTGTTAGGAGTGAGGAACACATAAGCACCTTCGTCGCTGAGCATGTTACCACGAATGCGACCAATTTGGTCAATACGGAATGGAGTGTAACCTTCGATAGATGAAAGGTCAAGCTTATAGGTGTTCTTCAAATCAGCAGAGATGATTACGAAGTTAGCACCTGAAGCAGCACCCGACCAGTTAGTTTGTATAAGGATGTTACCGGCATCGTCGCTGCTGATAGCAGGGCCGTTAGCTGATGTGCCCCAATGAGTTGATAGGGCTGAAGAGCAATCGTAGTAGTCGGTAGAGCCTGTTTCGGTCAATTCGATGATTTTGCCATTTGCTTTGTCAACAGCGATTAAGTGATCATTAGAAACAGCTGCAAAACGAACATCGCCACCACCAGGTGTGCCAGGAACGTTTGTAGTGTTTTGCCACAAGCGAGTGAGGCCAACAGCTACTTGAGGTTCTGAAGGTTTGTCGGTAGCAGTACCAGTTACGGTGATAGTTTTAGAAGCAGCACCAGCAGCAGTTACTGTGATAGTAGCAGAGTGGTTGCCTTTAGCAGTAGGAGCGTATGTAACAGTAACATCACCCGAACTTGCTACTGAAGTAGCCGAAAGTGAGAACATGTTAGCATTAGCGCCTGAAAGAGCGATAGAAATGTTTCCTGTGAGGTTTACACCCGATACATTGAATGCTTGAGAAGCTGTTTCGCCAGTGTAAGCGTTAAGAGCGATAGAGCTTGTGCTTACGCTCAAAGTAGGTTCAGAAGTGTGAACTTTTGCAGCACCGTAGCGATAGTGAGCGATACCTTGCATGCTACAATTTACCCACACTTCAACACCTTCAGTGCCGTTTACTTCAACTTCGATACCAGTGTTGAGGTTGGTGTTACGAGTTGTACCAAGACCATTTGCAGGATATTCACCTACATTGATAGCGTTAGCCCAGCCGTTAGAAGCGTCGATGAGAACAACGCGGCTCGCAGTCAAAGTAGAAGAACCAGTTGCATATGTAGTTGCAAATGCATATTGTTTACCTTTGAAAGTGAAAGGATAGAAGTCGTTACCCTCGATGATGCCGTTCAATACATCAGAGTCGAGAGTAGTTTCAACGCTACCCGATGCCGATACTAATGTTGGGTAAATGCCACGGCCGATGATCCAATATTTACCATCACCATTAGGAACAACGCGAGGAGAAGTGCCTGCGTCAACACCACTAACAGAGATTGTAGTAGGAGTAGTTGAAGCAACACCGTTAGTTACTTTATACTTGAGGATAGTACCAGCCGAAAGGAACAAGATAGAACCATTGCTGAGGTTGCCTTCAAAGCTCATACAGTCGCCCACGCGAGCGCAACCACCGAGGTCGGTAGTTTCAAGAAGTACGCGAGGAGTAGAGTTGTCGGTATCCCATATATATGCTTTAAGAGTGTTAGAAGAAGCAAGGTTGGCAGCAACCAATTTGCCATCTACTACTTGTCCGTCCATGATAGAGAGAGTACCACCTGTTACGCCTGAAGTGTTGATGCTTGTAATGTATTTGCCCGATTGAGCATCAACAACAGAGATTGAAGTTGTGCTAGGCATAATGGTGTAGAGTTTGCCATTGCCATAAGCGATGTTACGAATAGCAGCGAAGTCGCTTGCCCAGTTGGTGCCAGTAGGAGTTTTGCCTGAGAGTTCGCTATAGTTCCACACTTCGTTGAATTTGAGACTACATTTACCAGTAACGGCAACAGTAGTAGATACTGCTTTGCCCGCTTTGGTAGTGCCTTTAAGAGTAATTGTGCCAGTAGTAACACCTTCGGTAGTGGGTTTGAAAGTTACGCGCACTTTACCGCTAAGAGTACCTGAAGATACAGAAGTGTTATTAGCAACAGTGAACGCCGAGTTGCTTGAAGAAACGGTGATAGCGCCACTCATGTTTGAACCTGATACAGTGATGTCGGCATAAACTGTTTCGCCAACGCCTGCAGTTAGAGATACTTCATTTTTGTCGGTTTTAATATTGCCGAGCATTGTAGTAGGAGTTGACAATGTAGGAAGAGATGCAGGATCGAGGTCGTCGGTAGTGATGAAGTCAACACCCATATTACCATATTTAGTATATTCGCTAGTTGAGTTGATTGACCAAGCGTTAACCAATAGACCATTGTCGTGATAAGCTTGCACACCTGCTTTAGTGATACCACTACCTACGCCAGGGCCAATGTGAGCCTTGTTTGTGATACACCATGAACGGCTGCTTTCAAATGCAGTATCATAGCAAAGATACATGATTTCCATATCGGGGTAGTTGGTTTTCACATATTGCAAACATTTTTGCATAGAAGTGAAGATGTAGCAATTGTTGCGGAAACCTTTTTCTTCAACGATTTTTACCAATGCAGGAATGTTAGAACAGTCATTTGAGTTGATACCTGTAGCCCATTTAAATTCAATCACAGGAGCTACACCATATTCTTTACAAATGTCGAGATACTCTTCAAGAGTACAAATGTAACCGGTATAAGCAACACCGTCGCGAGTTTGTGAAAGCTTCAACGATTTGAGATAAGAAAGAGTGTTAGAAGCAATAGCAGGTTGTCCTGATGCTTTAGTGAGGTTGTCGTCGTGCCAACACACAAATTTACCGTCTTTCGTTACTTTAATGTCTGTTTCAAGGTAGTCATAACCTTTCTTTGCGCCGTTGATAAATGCTTGGGAAGTGTTTTCAACACCCCAAATACTACCACGGTGACCTACAAGATAAGGCTGCGCCGATACCGATACTACGGTCGCGACTGCGAGGAGAAGAGTGATAAGTTTTTTCATCTTGTTAAATTTAAGTAAATATTAATTTTATGTTGTTTCATGATTTGAATAAACAAATTTATTGAAATTTATGCAAATATCAATCAGTTACAGAGTTAATTTTTATTTTTTAACAATCATTTTTGACACACCGAGAGTGTTGACAATATATACGCCATGTTCCTATAAAGTCAGATTTGCGTATTTCTGCGGTTTTGGAGAGAACTGTCTAAACACAAAAAGGGGGAACGATTTCTCTTCCCCCTCTCATTGATATATTGCACATTTTTAGTCGATTTCTTGGTCGGCTTCGTATCCTCCCATTTCGCGAATAGCGTTTTTAAGGATAACATATTGTTGGAAGAGGTGGTTAATGGGTACTTCACCTTTAGTGTAGTCGTGCATTGGACTCTTGAGGAAGAAGCTGAGGAAGCGTTGAGTGCCCCAACGACCTGCACGAGCAGCTAAGTCGCTCAATAATACAAGGTCGAGACATAAGGGAGCCGCGAGGATAGAGTCGCGACAAAGGAAGTCAATCTTGATTTGCATTGGGTAACCCATCCAACCGAAGATGTCGATATTGTCCCAACCTTCTTTGTTGTCGTTGCGAGGTGGATAGTAGTTGATACGCACTTTGTGATAGTAGTCGGTATATAAATCGGGTTGTTCTTCAGGAACAAGGATTGATTCGAGAGTAGAAAGTTTAGAAACTTCTTTTGTGCGGAAGTTGGCAGGCTCATCAAGAACAAGTCCGTCGCGATTGCCGAGAATGTTAGTAGAGAACCAACCGGCAAGCCCTAAGCAACGTGTGCCGATAATAGGAGCGAAGCCTGATTTAACGAGAGTTTGACCGGTTTTGAAGTCTTTACCGGCAATAGGAAGCTTGGTTTTTTCTGCCATTTCCCACATCGCAGGAATGTCAACAGTGGTATTAGGAGCACCCATAATGAAAGGAGCACCTTCGGCCAATGCGGCGTAAGCGTAACACATTGAAGGAGCAATGTTTTCAGTATCGTTCGCTTTCATTGCGGCTTCGAGGTCGGCAAGAGTATAATGAACTTTTTCGTTTATGGGAACATATACTTCGGTAGAAGCTGACCATAGAACTACGATGCGATCAACTCCATGTTCTTTTTTGAAGTTGCGAATGTCTTCGCGAAGTTGCTCGGTCATATCCCAGCGGTCTTTGCAATCTTTTACGTTGTTGCCTTCAAGGCGTTTAGCGAAGTTCTTGTCAAAAGCCGCTTTCATAGGAACGATTTTTTCAAGTTCGTCCTTAACAGGAAGAATGTCTTTTTCTTTTAGGACTTCGCAGTTCATTGCCGATTCAAAGGCATTTTCGGGATAAACGTCCCAAGCACCAAACACGATGTCGTCGAGTTTTGCCATTGGTACGATTTCATCATATTTGAGATATTTTTTGTCAGCACCTTTGCCCACACGAATTTTATCATATTGAGTCATTGAACCCACCGGTTTTGCAAGACCTTTACGAGACATCAAAACACCGGTCATAAAAGTCGTAGTAACAGCACCAAGACCTACAACCAACACTCCAAGTTTTCCTTCGGCAGTTTTTACGTTACTTTTCATCTATTATATAATTATAGGTTATTATTATTTTAAAGTCTTTTATGATTAGTTATAGCACATAAAAATTAACATGTAAAATTACAGATTGTTTTTTATCTGAATAGTTTTTCTAATATAAACTTCCCTTATTTTTGTAAATTAAGGTTAAATTAAAACCTGTTTAGTAAAAAAAGACAAAGAATGAAGAAGAAAAGGAGATGTTATTGTTAATGAATTAAAATGAGGCTATTTCGGTTAGATTAGAGATGATGCATGGATGGGTAATGGCATCTTCATCGGCAGTCCAACCTTTCCCTTTAATCCAAGCTACATTACAACCAATTGTTTCGGCTGGCACAATGTCTTTTTTATAGCTATCTCCAATCACAAGAACTTCTTTTGGCGTTAGCCCTAATGCTTCAACGCCGAGGGCAAAAATGTGAGGGTCGGGTTTGCGAACACCAACTACTGCCGATTCAACTATCGTTTTGAAATAATGACGTAGATTGAAGTCGGCAAGAACACTTTCTACGTTGCCATAAAAATTAGACACAAGCACCAAAGGAAATTTTGCATGAAGAGCTTCGATTGTCGGGCGAGCTTCTTCAACGCATTGGCGAGCCGACTCGTAACAATATTTTGCCACAATCAATGCTTTTTCGTCGATGATTGATGTGTTAATGAGATTTTGCTCGGCAAGATAACCAAGTTCAATACGCATTTTTATTAGAAGCAGGTCGTAGAAGTTGTGTTGAGGTTGAATGTGAGGGTTGCGAGCCAATTCACGCTCGGCAAACACATAACATTCGCGAAATTGTTCTTTTGTTACGTTAATTTGGGCTATTTGATAACCATTCCAAATTATTTCGCTCCAATGCACCCCACGACTATCGATTGTGCCACCATAGTCAAAAATGATGCCTTTAATATTTCCCATCTTCAAGCTCTTTTGTGAAACGTCGGCAGAATCGTTCATGGCAACAAATCATATAAATCAACATTATATTGAGAACTGTTAGTTCAAATGCGAAATACAACCATGGCATTTGCAAAAACAAAGAAGCAAACAGTGCAAACGTGCGAGTGTTAAATGAGAGCATATTGGTGTATTTCATCATAGGTAGTGATTTCACTCGAAAAGCGTCTCGAAAAGCTTGTGATGGTACATTGTTTCCCCACTTTTGCACCATGGCTTTGCGAAGTCGTTGCATAGCCGGAGTGAGACGTTCTTGGCTTTTAGTGTAGTTAAAGTAGAAAAAAAGCACAAGTTTTTGAAACCAATGTTTGCTCCACCATGATAGTTGCGAAAATTTTTCTTTGATTTGAACCGAGCTGTCGAGCTCGCTACCTTCTTCGCCTTTGAGGAAATAGAGGTGGAAATTGCGATAATAGTCGGCCATTGCTGCTTGTTGCCCATGGAAAAATCCGGCAGTAATGGCTATGGCCCAAATGAGCCAAGGTGAGTTGGGGAAGAAGTTGTTTGTGGCGTTGGTGCGAAAACATATAGCAAAATATATTGCAAGAAACCATAAATCACTGCTCACCCCATCGAGAATGCGGCCAACGCGTGAATATTGTTTTGTCATGCGAGCTAATTGCCCATCGGCACTATCAAATGAATTAGCCCACACAAGCAGAACGATTCCAATTATATTTAACCAAATGTCGTTGAAGTAAAACATAACACCGGCTCCCATGCCGATAAATATTGAGGCAATGGTAATGGCATTGGGAGTGATGCCGAGTTTTTTTGCTAAGCAAGCCCAAGCATAACCTATGGGGCGATAGAAGATAAGGTCGAATGTTTCTTCAGTGTCCATCGATTTTAGAGTGTCGCGATAGCTTGCATTTTTAGTTGTATCTTTATCAGCCATTGTTATTTTTGTTCTTTGATGGAGTTTAATATACATTTAGCTATGTGAGGAGCCGCTTCATCTCGGCATGGAGCGAAGCTGGGCCAGTCGTTGAAGTCAATGACGCGAATTTTGCCTTCGGGCGATATGATGCAGTCGCCACCATAGATTTTTACATCGAGAACCTCAGATGCATTTTGGCATATTTGTTGCAATTTTTCTTCGTCGAATTTAATGCCTTGCGACCTCCCATTAATGGCTTCATGCCCATATTTGCTATGCCCAAGGTCGAAAGGATAAAACCAATAGAAGAAAGGAGTACCTTGCACTCCATAAAATTTAATCAAGTCGCCCACGAGGTGTTTGTTGATTACGGCTCGAGGAATACCCCGAAGGAAGTATTCGTGTAATAACTCTTGAGCTTCTTGAGGGTGTCGCACATAGCTCACATCTTCTTTGTGCATGGCATGGAAATCTCCTCGTTTAATCCAACATTGAGTAAATCCTGCTTTCTCAAGAGCGTCGATAACACTTTCGTTGGTGTTTACCATAAGGCTTTCGGGATAGGGAATGTTGCTACCGATTAGAATGCGAGTCATGCGTTCACGAGTGCAATTTTCTATGCCATAACCTGAGTTAATTATTATTCGCCCTTCGTCTTCCAATTTTTGAAGAAGTGCGATGGATTTTTGCTCGCGACACATATTGATAATAATGTCTTCGCCGGCTTTCCCTGTGATGAATTGTTCTTCGCTATATACGTTTACGATGCAACCGCGTTTGCGAAGCTGTTCGGCTACGGCATTAAATATTGCCGCATCGTTGCCTATGTGGTTAGGCGAGAAAGCTCCGGCTCTCATTACGCCTGCGATTGTTATATCGGACATCGTTTTTTTTATATTTTGTGAATAATGATGTTTGTTAGAGGTCTAATAGCGTGAAGCAATAAAAGCTTCGGCAGTTTCGATATCTCCGGCATGATCGACATCGACAATTTTCTCAAATGGGAATGCTTTTAGCTTTAATCCGGCATCAACCAATGCTCGTTGGTAGTTTCGCATGCGTGACACTCCGTTTTTCATGCAGTTTTCGAGTATGCGAAGTGCCTGAGGAGTCAATCCATAGATTCCTCCCGAAATAAACTTGACATCGTCCCATGCCGCATCTTTGAATGCTGTGATGTTGAGGTTGCTATCAGTGTCGATGTATAATGGTTTTTCGTCATCGATAAATGATGTTACCGCCATATATCCATCGGCACCTGTTGTGTCGTTTTCAAATGCTTCGATGTATTTTTTGAATTCTTTTTCGTGGAAAATTGTGTCAACTGTAGTGAGGCAAAATTTACCATTTTCAAACTGGCGACTCACTTCATAAAAACTATGCATAGAGCTTGGCGTTGATTTAATCACTAATCGAAACGGCACCTGAATGTCGAGGCTTTCAAGATATTCACGCACTTGGTGCATTTCTTCATTTATGATGATGCTTAGAGATGTAGCGTTGCATCGCATGAAAATGTCGATGAGGCGTTTTATCATCGGGGTGCCATTGAGAGATACAAGAGGTTTAGGGAGCTTTACCCCTTCTTGAACCAATCTTGAGCCTTCGCCCGCAGCAATGATAGCATAGTTCATAATATATAGTGAAGTTTAAGTTTGTGATGAGTTATTTATTTTGTAGGTTGCGAAAAAAGAATCCTTTTATGTTTAGGTCCTGAAACACGAAGTATCGTTGTAGGAGAATGTTCCAAAACACCGACACAAAAAATGCAACAAGCAATTGTGCAGCCATGAAGCACCCTGCATCTTTGAATCCAATCTCTTTAAGCCAATTCCAATTAACGAATAGATAGTGAATAAAATCAGTGCCGTAGGAATTAAGCATCAGACTGCCAATCCACACCATGGCATATTTTATGGCAACCATGCGTTTGCTCACAGTGTTGCCTTGAAAAGTCCACTTATAATTTAAGAAACAATTAATCACGCCACCGGTAGTTGCTCCTATCGCTTTTGAATAAAGGGGACCAAGGGGGGTAAATTCAAAAAGAATCAAACTCAATATAAAGTCGCTCCACGCCGATATTTGCGAGGTAACAGTGGCTTGTAGGAGTATTTTGAATTCCTTTTTTGATTTGAATTGCGGTGGTATGAGTTTCTTTAGATTCATTGTTAAGTCAAGACCGTTTTAGTCGGTTGGCTCATCTTTTGTGAGATCAAGCACAACATTGTCTTTTCCTTTATCAAAATATTGTTTGCGAAGTGGGTTGCGGTGGATATATGCTTCGTTGCGACGGCTACGCACCACATCAATGGCATGATAAATAGCTTCACGCATCGAAGTCTCATAGGCTGTTCCTTTGCCCACTATGTCATATCCTGTGCCATGGTCGGGCGAAGTGCGAACGTAGTCAAGTCCGGCGGTGAAGTTTACGCCATTTTCCATCGCAAGAGTTTTGAAAGGGGTGAGACCTTGGTCGTGATACATTGCTAAAATACCATCGAATTTAGAGTATAATCCACTGCCGAACAGACCATCGGCTGCGTATGGGCCATAACATTGTATCTTGTTTTCGCGACCTTCAACCAATGCAGGGGTTATAACCTCTTGTTCTTCTTTGCCAAGAAGCCCATTTTCGCCGGCATGAGGGTTGAGCGATAATACAGCAATGCGAGGGTAATTGATGCCGAAATCGTTTTTGAGAGAATTGTTAAATATCTCAAGTTTTTCAACGATTGCTTCTTTAGTAATGGCTGCCGGAACTTTGGCGAGAGGCAAGTGAGTAGTTACTAATGCTACTCTCACACTGTCGTTGCAAAGAATCATCAATGCTTTTTTGTTATCGCCAAGCGATGCTTCAAGATATTCGGTGTGTCCCGGGAAAGTGAATGTGTCGCTTTGAATGCTGTCTTTGTTGATGGGGGCAGTAACAAGAGCGTCAATAGCTCCGTTTCGAAGGTCGGCAACGGCTTGCTCAAGGGCAATAAACGCCGCTTTGCCGGCAATGGCAGTAGCTTTGCCCGGCTCAAGAAGGGTGTCTTCACCCACAACGTTGATTATGTTGCATGCACCATCGCGAGCTTCGGTGGCATGTGCCACTTGGTTTATTGCAAATTGTGGCAAATCGAGTTGTTTGCGATAATAATTGGCGATTTTAGCCGAGCCATATATAATGGGGGTGCATAACTCAAACATTCGAGAATCCTCAAGAGCTTTGAGAATTACTTCATAGCCTATGCCATTGATGTCGCCATGGGTAATTCCCACTTTTATTTTTCTGTTTTCTTTCATTGGTATAATTATATGATTTTCAAATAAAAACCTCGTGAATGAATCGCTATTCCTATGCAAGAGGTTTGATATAATTGATTTTACAATCGGTAAAGATACTTATAATTATTCAAATTATAAGCTATAAAATATAAAAAAGGAATTTTTTACCTTTTATCTTATCCAAAGGTAGATTCAATAAGTAAGAGTCGAAATATGGCATAAATCAGAAATAAATTTGAAATAAATTCAAAACACAGCCTAATAAATTTGGAGGGATATATGCTTATAATTAATTTTACGGTCAAATAGATTAGAAAAATAAAATAGCGATGGAAGAATATAATAGTTGGATAAAAGAATTTCTTTTTGAGTTGGGATTAAGCTCAGACTATGTGCATTGGTTGACATTAGGAATAAATGTGTTAATACTAATAGTTGTGGCGATGGCATCATATTTTTTTGTGCATAAAATAGTGGTTGAGATTGTGCGTCGCATAGTTTCACGCACATCGGTAAAGTGGGACGACGTTTTATTTAATGACCGATTGCTTTCAAGTATATGTCATCTTGTTCCACCGGTGTTGGTTTATGTGCTAATGCCGTTGACACTTCTTGAATATCCAATGGTATTGGCGATTGTTGAGAAGGTATTGTCGATTTATATCGTGGCAGTGTCGGTAAGAATGTTGAATGTGTTTTTTTCATCATTATATTTGGCATTGCATTCTTCCGAATCACTAAAGGGTCATTCGCTCAAGGGGTTGGTGCAAATGCTCAAAATATTGACGATATGTGTGGGATTGATAATAATTATCTCGTTGTTGATTGATAAAAATCCGATATTTATCTTGTCGGGACTTGGTGCATCGGCTGCTGTGTTGATGTTGGTGTTTAAGGACACTATTGTAGGGCTTGTTGCGGGGGTTCAACTTTCAGCCAACGACATGTTGAAGCCCGGCGATTGGATTGAGATGCCCAAACATGGGGTGAATGGCACGGTCGAAGATGTGTCATTGACCACTGTCAAGGTAAGAAATTGGGATATGACGATTGTAACAGTTCCGCCTTATTCGCTTGTGAGTGAGTCATTTCAAAATTGGAAAGGAATGCAAGAGAGTGGGGGGCGTAGAGTGAAACGTTCAATAAATATAGATGTAAACACTGTGCGTTTTTTGAGTGAAGATGAATTGCAAACGTTTGCTTCTCAAAAGTGGTTTGAAAATTATAAATCACCATCGTCCAAGGTTGTAAACCTGCATCTGTTCCGTCATTATATCGAGCAATATCTCACGCAACACCCCGAAGTGCATCATGAAAAACTGTCGATGGTGCGGCAATTGCAATCTGAAAATCATGGAATCCCCGTAGAACTTTACTTTTTCACAGCCACTACTCAATGGGTTGAATATGAAAGAATACAAGCCGAAGTGTTCGACCACCTATTTGCAGTGGCTCATGACTTCGACTTGAGAATATTCCAAAGCCCATCGGGGCTCGACTTCAAAAACGAATAATGCGATATTAATAATGAGGAGCGATATTTATCGACCCGAATTGAGAGGTAGAGAGTAATTGTCGCAACGTGGCAACGTTGTTTTTTGCAATGTTGAGATAGTGATTGCTCGTGTCGTCATCTTTATTAATATAGCAAATGTGGAGAGTGTAATTGGCAATAGCATGCTCAAGAGCTACACGCATTGCTCCGGCTATCGAAGCTGTAACATCATTGCTTGCAAGCACATCTACACTTAGTATCATATCTTCGTTTTCAATGTTTTGATGTGATGAGGTGGCAGTCTCGTTGTTGAGATTGCAATTTGCCACATAGTTGATAATTTTCATTATCATAAAAGCAAAAGCATCTTTAATGAGTAAGCGTAGAGCAGGCAGTTGGTCGCGAGTCAATATCGGAGGTCGTGATTCATCTCCGGTAGTGAGGCAACGTAATGCCGAGACGGCATATATTTCGTTGGCGATTGCCGAGGTTGATAAATTGAGTGATATAGTCATGGTAATTTAATTTGGATTATAGATAAGTCTTCGAGCTGATGCCGGAGTGATGAAAAATCGTGAAGCATTGCTTCGTGATAATACCATTGTGAGTGCATCGCTCTCTGAATAAGATTGATGTGTATGTCTGATTTTATCAACCTTTTGAGCAATTTCGTAAATCATTTCCCGACGCAGTTTGCGAAAGTTTTTGGGCAATTTATTGCGACGGTATTGACTCAACAATCGGCGAGCATGATTAAATGTGATATAATAGCCCGGAGCCGAGCTTGTAATAGTTTCGTTCACGAGGGTAGATGCTGATGGCATTTTACCTTGCAGTTTATAGCGTTTTACAATTTTATTGTAGCAAAGACAAATGTCGCGTTGACGTGTTGCTGATTCTTCCAACATAATTAAAGAGATTAAAGGTTGTAATAAAAATCTAACGAGAAAATGGATATTCGGGTTGTCGATTGGACACAACAAAGGTAATATTCATATAGGGCAGAAATAACGCCCATGCTAATTAATAATTAAAAACGCATGGTTTTTGATTTGGTAATTATATACCTGTTGGCACAAGATTTCATGATATAATGTTACTAAATAAAAGAGGGACAGCTTGCCGAATTCTGGATAAGAGTAATTCCATTCGCAGATGTAGCTCTCCACCTTTTTTAAGGGGGAGTACGGCGTAGCCGGGAGGGAGATGGTAACTCTCCTATTGTTCCATGTGTCAACAAAGTTATAGTTCCTTTTGATTTGATAGAAATTCCCTTTAATCAAATGCTTTTTTGTCGCGTTCACTTCTAAAGTGATTAAATGTTTCAAAGATATCGGCAAGGGCGATGGTGGCATTTTTTATTTGCGACTCGTATAGAACCGAGCCGGTAGTTGCCGATATGTTTTTCCCCATCAAAGCGTTACTTACCCCCGATACATCTTCAAACAATTTCATCTCAAGCTGTAATAGCTCAAAAGCACCGATGTTGGTGTTGTTGGCGGCTATTTGTTGCGGTCCCGGAACGCCACTCGACGGATTATAGGGTATAATCCCGTCGCTTTTCGCCCATTGTGTGGCAATTTGTTCCCACGAGGTTGATTCGTGGCGTTGGTTGGCAGGGAACAATAAAGCACCTTTAGCCGAAGTGCTCATAATGTGGTCAATCATCACGATAAGTCGATTAACATATCGTTGTTGATCGATAACGTCTTCAACAAACGAATGCACTTCGCCATCAATAAGAGGATAAAATTTTATAACAAAAGGGTGTGAGCCATGTCGATAAGGAGAAGAAAAGCTGTCGAGAATAGTGCCATCGGGGGCGAAATATCGGCATTGCCAATGAGAGTCGATGTGCCAGCGATAGTCGATGGGTTGTTGATTGCCTTTCTTTCGATTGATGTTTTCTTGGTTGATACCGGCTTCATTTGATAAGTTGGTCTTAAATATTTCGCCATTTTGTCGGTCATGACACAAAAGCATTTCATCACACTCAAGAGTCCACATCTCAATCACTCGACAGCGATTTGTGGCGGCTTTGAAAAAATCGCCACCTAATGACAACTCTTTGTTTGCATAAATTTGTCGCAATGCTTTTGCTTTAGCTCTGTCTCCACAGCTAAATCGCATTATCACTTCGGCAATGCTCATGTCGTGGAGCATGCCGATTAGTTCAATATCCCACCCTCGGGGGTCTTTGAAATCGTTCACAAAAAAGCGAGCCGGATTTACGTTTTCAATCCACACATTGTTGCCGTTATTGCCGGCATTGATGCGTTGAATGGCACACCCTGAGATTAGAAATTCTTCGAGCATACGGCTGTCGAGCTCGTTGAGATTATTCTGCTCATAAATCTTGTGCAGTTGTTGATTTGTGTTGTCTAACTCGTTGATTGTGTTACGAAAACGACCAACGACGCATTTCACAAGTTGGCGAATGAGATTGTTTGTCATGGGGCGTTTTCCACTACGTCGGGCAAGCTCTCCTTCTGAAATCATTCGACCGTTTTCGTCTTCAACTGGGTCGTTCCATTGTTCGCCATAAGTGTATTGTTTATAACGGCTGCGACGTGTTCTAAGTGATTCGGCATTTTGCCAAGCTCTATATGCCGTCGCAAGCAGTTGCTCATTTTTAGGTAAAAACATAAAGAATTGAGAATTATGAATTAAGCATTGTTGAAAGTGCCGATTCGTCCATTTCGTATGTGCCATCGGTAGGTTCCATGACCGCCATTGCACGTAGAATAGAGGGATTGTCATCGGGCAATGAATAAATGTGCAAACGATTATTTCGTTTTATTACCACCGGTTGTTCGCAGCCACCACGACTGAAAATGTTGCTTTGCAATAGAGCGTCGCGACAATTTGCATCGTCGATGATTTTTGCCGGTTGTTTCCACCCCTTGAGTTGAAACTCCACTAATCGTCGGCAAGTTTCGGGTAGTTGAACGATTCCTGAATTATCGTCATTGACCACTATCGCTATGTCGTTGGCGATATTTTTAACGGCAAGCATATCGATAGGAGCAGTTTTGAGTAAATTTAAGTACCAATTACGCATCTCGAGCCTTAATAACGTATCAAGGTCAATGCCGTCGGAGCGAGTTATTTCGCAGTCCTCACGCAGAGGCTCGAAACCCCGGCACAGTTTCCACTGTGCCAGCATTTCGGTTGAAGATAGGGTTATTTTCATGCGAGAGAGGTTTGAGTTACACGCATGTGGGCTTGTGGATAACGCAACACAAGGCAACTTGCCTCAGTAACCACTATGGCATCGGTGTTACGCACACCACTTTTTCGCAAGTCGAGCTTTTCGGCATGGAAAGGCACGTGGCAATATTTTGTGATATACTCAGGGTCGATGACAAATCCATCATTATAGTGTCCGCATTGGTCAAACACTTCGGAGTGTAACACATAAAGAGTGCCGAATTTAGAACGCAACTCAGTGAAGTCGATACCCCATTTGGTTACAGTGTCGTTGGCAGTAATCACTTTGTTGTAATCGAGTTTGTTGATAAGCTCGATTAATCCGGTGCCTCCGATGAGAATTTTTCTATTAGACCCGGCATTGGCTGTAAATGCGTCGCGACAAAGATCTATTATGGTGTTTGTGTCAAACGTGTTTTTGTCGTATTTGAAATCCTTGCCGGCTTGATTCCAAATTCCACCGGTGAGAAGAATATCTTCACGCTTGGTTGCATCGTGAATGCGGGCTTTTGTGCCAAAAAGGAAACTCTTTTCCATGCCTAATCGCATGTCGATAATTGCAACTTCTTCTTGGTCGGTAAAATTCCACCCCACCTCTTTGTTTGCGATTTTTTGGAAAGTGCTTTGTTCCACTTGTGCCTTGAAAATCTGACAGTTGTTTTGCTTTTTTATTGGTAGTGCTTCAAATTGTGCAGTTTGTACATCAAGTTCACTTGCGGCTCGTCCCATTCTTATTAATTTGCACCCTTGATGGAGCGATGGCACATAGTTGGCATTACCCGAGATTGATTTGCCATTTACGGCTATCACTTTAATGCCTCCAAGTTCATCTTTCGACAATACATATAACACCAACGCCCCCTCAAAGTTAATACCTTTTTCGTCATACCCTTGTACTTCGGGAACGAGAATTGTTTCCGATGGTTCAAAGATGTCATCACGGTCGGTGTAGATTGTTGCTACATGAAATTTGCCACTTTTGCCATCGGTATCTTCCTCGTCATGAGCTTCGCTAAGGGTTGTTTCGGTGGGTTTGGTATCGACCGAATAGTAATCCACAACCATACTGCCACTTGTTCGAGCACCGGCATAACGCGAAAGTTGGTCGATAGGGGTTGACATGGGACGAATTCTCACTATGCGTTCATCAATTTCGTTGCGAAGCAACTCGGGAGAACCCTCGTTGGCTAACGAAGTGGTGAGGGGTCCGCCCACTACATGTTTGCCACCGTTTGTGCCGGCGATGAGTGCAGCCGACGCCATCGTAACATCGCCATCACCTGCAATTATCCACCATAACACTATTGCAGCCATGGCAATGATAGTGTAGATTCCATACTTGTTTATTAGCCATTCAATAGCTCTTCCAAAAAGAGAAATGATTTGTTGTTTTAATTGATTCATAGTGCTTAAAAATTTAGAAGTTAAAAATTGTGTTTTAGTGTGTTATGTTAATTCTGTAAAAACTAATTCTCCCACACACTGCGACGAGGGTGATTGAGGATTGTTGTCTCAATCGTTGGTTTGCGATTGTCGGGCGATTGTTGCCATTGATTAAGCTCACGCATTTTCACATCTATTTGCTCGTTGCGACCTCGCAGATAGCCACGTTGCTCAGCTTCGTTCACGAGAGTGTCGATGTCGGTGGTCGATGCCTCTGTCTGTTTTTCGTTTGGGAAATGTTTTGCCGAAGCTTCATTCACGTTCATGCCCGAGAGAATGTCAACTAAAAAATGTCCCACTCGTGAGTCTTTAACCATTGCTTTCATCACTTCATCGAGCTTTGGGGCATTGTCGATGGCATCGGCTACTGTCGTAACCGTTTCTTTGGCAGAGTCGAAAGTCTCGGTTACTGCTTCAATCACATTGCCGGCGTTTTCTTTGGCAGTTTCGATAGAGTCGCTCACTTTGTCGGCAATTTCGCGTGCAGTGTCAACTACGGCATTAATTGTTTCACTAAACTTGTTTTTCATTGTTGTTTTGGATTTTTGAATTAGAAAATTGGATTTATTATTGATTGCAATCACAGTGCAAAATTACAACCACAAAAAAGCGAAAAACTGCGATAATGCACAAAAATGCAAAGTGGCGATTATTTAAGACAAAAGAACATACTAACTTATGTCGTAAAATTCTTCATTCTGTCAAAAAATCCACGCGTCAGCCCTTAAATTTATGCTCTATTTTATTTTTTTGTTAAAAAATGGAGTAAATAGATGATTTTATTTGATTTTTGTTGCATCAGTTGTGAAAAAATTATAAATTTGTTGCCTAATCGTTTGATGATTAGCATATTTGCATAAATATAGAAGAATATACAACTACTATTTAATTATACTAACTACTATTTAATTATGAATAAGCTACTGAAAGGCGTGCTATCCCTTATGATAGCTGCCTCCGTGGGAATCCCACAAATTAATGCTTCAACCCCAACGTATCAGATTGAGGTTAAGAGCAAAAGGTATAGTAAGCAAAACACGAAAAAATTGTATGGTCTTGTATATACCGAAGCCTATAGTGGTTATGGAGATGCAAACTGGCCGTTGGTAGAGTGTTATACCCCATTCGTAGAGGCTAATGATGCCTTTATTGCAACAGATGAAACAGGAACATCAAAGAAATTTTTGGTTCGTCAATTTGGGGTATCGATGGGGGTTGTTTATTGGATTAACCCTCAACAAAATGTAATTCACTATTGGAATACCTTTACTGGTGAAGTGGGAACTGATACTCCTGAAAAAGGTCTTCGTGGGTCGGCAACTCCTACCAAGCACAAAGGGCTTAACTATGTGTGTGGAGATATTCCTGGACAATCTAACTTCGCATATCCTTTCTCTGGAGCGCAAACAGGTATCGGTTCAGTAACTCAAGACTGGGCTGGTAATATCGTCCACCAATGGAATAACGTGTCGGGTGCTGGTATTAATACTCCTACACAAGGCTTTGCGGTGTATCGTGCTCCTGCAAAATATGGTCAACTTATCGACTTTGAACCTCGTTTGTCGGATATGACGACTCAAACAATGCCATATAAACGTCGTAAAATTGATTCAAGTGGTTTGCTTGTAGGTACTCAATCGGATATATCAAGTTATAATGATGACACAACTCCTAACCCTAACTGGGTGGGAAATCAAATATATTGGAACAAAAACTCTTATTATCATGCTTGGAATTCAGAATATTCTGGCTCAGTTAAGAAACCGGTTGACTTTATGGGTGCGTCAGGTAATTTATTTGACAATGATGCTGATGTTCCATCTGAATATTTCTATGGCTACTGGGGTGGTCAAATCTTCCTCACATATAATGGTATAACTTTTGGTAGTATGTTTGCTGATGGACAGTATGCTAACTGGCACCTTAACTATGACCTATATGCAAATAGTAAGCCTATTAGTAGTGTAGAAATGACGGCTGCAAGTTATACAAATACATATGAAGATATTACCACTGCAATTACAAAATATAAGCCAGGGTCATATTCTATGAGCACCTATCCTCGCGAATATATGTACCGTGAATATACCCCTCTCGAGTATATATGGGTATTACCCGTCTCTGGTTCGTATGAAGTGGTTTCAAGGAATGGCTATAAATGGACTGCTGATCCTCGTGTCTTTGAAAAAAATGAAAAAGGGGAAAATCTTACAATGTACACATCATCTC